>NZ_CP041091.1:1262500-1510000 GCF_006494815.1 Nocardioides sambongensis | reverse complement strand
TGAGAAACCCGTGCGCCGAATGATCAAGGGTTCCAGGGTCAAGCTAATCTGCCCTGGGTAAGTCGGGACCTAAGGCGAGGCCGACAGGCGTAGTCGATGGACAACGGGTTGATATTCCCGTACCGGCGAAGTGGCGCCCATGATGAGCCCGGTGATGCTAACCACCCGAAGCGCAGTTGATTGATCCCTTCGGGGTGAGACGGTTGTGTGGAGCGTGGGACCCGATCCGGTAGTAGTCAAGCGATGGGGTGACGCAGGAAGGTAGCCCAACCACGCCGATGGTTGTGCGTGGGTAAGCATGTAGGGCGGGATCTAGGCAAATCCGGATTCCTGGCTTTGATGCCGAGCTTGAGATGTGATGCCGACCCCGTAGGGGGGAAGTGGGTGATCCTATGCTGTCGAGAAAAACCTCTAGCGAGCCATGAGCCGCCCGTACCCCAAACCGACTCAGGTGATCAGGTAGAGAATACCAAGGCGATCGAGACAACCATGGTTAAGGAACTCGGCAAAATGCCCCCGTAACTTCGGGAGAAGGGGGGCCCGGATCGTGATCGGACTTGCTCCGGGAGCGTGAAGGGCCGCAGAGACCAGGCCCAAGCGACTGTTTACTAAAAACACAGGTCCGTGCGAAGTTGTAAGACGATGTATACGGACTGACTCCTGCCCGGTGCTGGAAGGTTAAGAGGACGGGTTAGAGCCTTTCGGGGTTCGAAGCTCAGAATTTAAGCCCCAGTAAACGGCGGTGGTAACTATAACCATCCTAAGGTAGCGAAATTCCTTGTCGGGTAAGTTCCGACCTGCACGAATGGAGTAACGACTTGGGCGCTGTCTCAACCATGGACTCGGCGAAATTGCACTACGAGTAAAGATGCTCGTTACGCGCGGCAGGACGGAAAGACCCCGGGACCTTTACTATAGTTTGGCATTGGTGTTTGGTTCGGCTTGTGTAGGATAGGTGGGAGACTGTGAAGCTCGTCCGCCAGGATGGGTGGAGTCATCGTTGAAATACCACTCTGGTCGTACTAGATGTCTAACCTAGGGCCATGATCTGGTTCAGGGACAGTGCCTGATGGGTAGTTTAACTGGGGCGGTTGCCTCCCAAAATGTAACGGAGGCGCTCAAAGGTTCCCTCAGCCTGGTTGGCAATCAGGTTTTGAGTGTAAGTGCACAAGGGAGCTTGACTGTGAGACAGACATGTCGAGCAGGGACGAAAGTCGGAACTAGTGATCCGGCCACTCCTCGTGGAAGGGTGGTCGCTCAACGGATAAAAGGTACCCCGGGGATAACAGGCTGATCTTCCCCAAGAGTCCATATCGACGGGATGGTTTGGCACCTCGATGTCGGCTCGTCGCATCCTGGGGCTGGAGTAGGTCCCAAGGGTTGGGCTGTTCGCCCATTAAAGCGGCACGCGAGCTGGGTTTAGAACGTCGTGAGACAGTTCGGTCCCTATCCGCCGCGCGCGTTGGAAACTTGAGAAAGGCTGTCCCTAGTACGAGAGGACCGGGATGGACGAACCTCTGGTGTGCCAGTTGTACCGCCAGGTGCAGGGCTGGTTGGCTACGTTCGGAAGTGATAACCGCTGAACGCATCTAAGCGGGAAGCACGTTTCAAGATGAGGTTTCCTACCCCCTTTGAGGGGATAAGGCCCCAAAAGATGATTGGGTTGATAGGCCGGAGGTGTACAGCAGTAATGCCCAGCCGACCGGTACTAATAGGCCGAAAGCTTGCCACAACAAATCCCCAACACACCCAACAAACAAAGACTGTCTGTTTGTTTGGGACATGAAATGGGACACCGCGCAAGACAACAACACTCGCGTCCACACGATCACCAGATCACCAGATCATGGTGATGGTGAATCAGATCGTGGAGAATCAACAGACCACCCCACCCCCCAACCCCACACCCGGCGGCACACACCCCGCGGGCACCAGGGACACAAGCGGGGGGAGTGATGGGGTAACAGAGTTACGGCGGCCATAGCGGCAGGGAAACACCCGGTCCCATACCGAACCCGGAAGTTAAGCCTGCCAGCGCCGATGGTACTGCAACCGAGAGGCTGTGGGAGAGTAGGACGCCGCCGGACAAACATTGAGCAGCGTGGGTCGCGTCCGCCGACGCGCCGCTGCAGACTAGGGGCCACCTTCGGGTGGCCTCTAGTCTATTTACACCACTTCGTCATACGAGAAGAGAGATGGTCGTGGCTGACCAAGGTTCCCGCCGTAACGGCGGCCGTCCGGGACGACCGGACTCCAAGTCATCGAACAAGTCGCGCTCCGGCGCTGGCGCCGGACGGGGTCGTCCCAGCGGCGGCAAGCCTCGCTCGAACGGCCCGCGTCCGGACCGGGACGAGCGCGGACCCCGGACGAAGGACCAGGCGGTCTACGACGGTCCGCCGCTGCCGGAGGAGATCACCGGCAAGGAGCTCTCCGCGGACGTTCGGGCCCAGCTCAAGGGTCTGCCGGAGAAGCTTGCCGCGCGGGTGGCACGCCACCTGGCCGCGGCCGGCGCGTTGATCGACGACGAGCCGGAGACGGCGTACCAGCACGCGCTCGCGGCGCGGGCGCGCGCCTCGCGTCTGGCTGTCGTGCGTGAGGCAGCGGGGGAGACCGCCTACGCGGCAGGTCACTACGCCGAGGCGCTCGCCGAGCTGCGTGCTGCGAAGCGGATGAACGGCGCGACCGCGTACCTGCCGATCATGGCGGACTGCCACCGTGCGCTGGGCAACGCCACGCGCGCGCTGGAGTTGGCCAAGAACCCGTCCGTCGCCAAGTTCGAGGCTCCCGCCAAGGCGGAGATGACGATCGTCGAAGCCGGTGCCCGGCGCGACCTCGGCCAGCTCGATGCTGCACTGCGCACTCTCGAGCTCGCCCCGCTGAACAACAAGTCCCGGGACGCCTGGGTGGTGCGGCTGCGCTACGCCTATGCCGACACGCTCGAGGCGGCCGGACGTGAGCAGGACGCGCTGACCTGGTTCCACCGGACGCACGCCATCGACGGCGAGGAGATCACCGACGCCGCAGATCGTGCCGCGGCGCTGGAGAACCGCACGCCCTGATCAGCTGCCGGCGGGGATCAGGGTGACCCGGGCGCCGGCATGTCCCGCCGGATGGGTGCCCCAGCGGAGGTCCTCGCGGAACCCGATCCTGATCCGGTCGACCTCGGCGATCGCCGCCTCGTCCCCGTTGACCTCCACCACGATCGAGTCGCCGGTGCTCAGCTCGGCGCCTTCGGGGTCCTCCAACGTGGTGCAGAACTGCCGTGGTGCGGTGGTCACGCCCACCGTGCCGCCCTGGCACAGCCAGGGGGTCACGGTCACCGGCGCGCTGGCGGTCGCGCTGACCTTCACGCCGTCCAGATGGAGGGTGCGCTCGAAGCCGTCGGGCGCGCTGAACATGCCGACATAGAGAGACTGACCGCTGACGCCGCTGGCGATGACCTCCCGGTCGTCGGTGGGGAGCTCGGTCGGCGTGAGGACGTACCAGGTCACCCAGCCGGCCACGACGGTCACGGCGAGCACGGCCGCCAGGACCTTCCGCCATCGCTGCCGACGAGCAGGTCGTCGCAGGTGAGGCGGTGCGAGTCCGTCGATCCTCGAGTCCGGCTCGGTCGGGGTGGCGCTGGGTCCGCCGCTCATGCTCGAAGGGTAGGACACGCCGAGCCCGGACGTGCGCCCGTGTCAGACTCCTGGGCATGCTGATGGGGGCTCGCGGGCGGACCTCGCCGATCACAGCCCTGGAGCGGCCCACCCTGGAGGGCAGCGTCGCGGTGCGCGACGGCCGGCGCCTGAGCTTTGCCGAGTACGGCTCGGCTCGGGGTCCAGCCCTGGTGTGGATGCACGGCACCCCCGGCGGCCGGCGACAGATCCCCTTGGAGGCGCGCGCCTACGCGCTGGAGGCGGGCTTCCGGATCGTCGCAGTCGACCGCCCCGGGATCGGTACGTCGACACCCCACCTCTACTCGAGCATCGCGGACTGGGTCGGCGACCTGGAACGGCTGCTGGACGCCGTGGGCGTGGACCGGGCGCGGGTGATCGGGCTCTCCGGCGGCGGTCCCTATGCTCTGGCTGCCGGTGCGCTGCTGGCCGACCGTGTGCCCGGAGTGGCGGTGCTCGGCGGCGTCGCGCCGACGCTGGGCGTGGACGCTGTCGACGGTGGACCGATCCGCCTGGCTGTGCGTCTGGCGCCCCTGCTGGAGGCCGGCCGGGTGCCGATCGGTGCGGCTCTCACCGGGACGATCCGCGCCGTGAAGCCCTTGGCCGGCGCCGCCCTCGACCTCTACGCCGCGGTGCAGCCGGCTGGCGACAAGAACCTGCTGGCCCGCCCGGAGTTCAAGGCGATGTTCCTCGACGACCTGTTGAACGGTGCTCGGTTCCAGACCTCGGCGCCCCTGGCCGACCTGGTTCTCTTCACCCGTGAGTGGGGGTTCGACCTGGCCGACGTCGCGGTGCCGGTGCGCTGGTGGCACGGGGACGAGGACCACATCGTGCCGTTCCGCCACGGGCAACACGTCGTGGATCGGCTTCCCGACGCCACGATGTCGACCATCGACGGGGAGAGCCACCTGGGTGGCCTGGGCATCGTCCGCGGTGTCCTCGACGAGGTCCTCTCCATCGGAGCCACCGACTGACCTCGCGGGTGGTCGGCGCGGTGCGGTTCGGCTAGCCTTCGGGTTCGGCGTGTGAGCGCCGAAACACTGGTTTCCTCCCGCCACATGCGTCACAATGGGGGCACAACTCCACACGCGTCACGCCGGTCCGTCCGTCGTCGTCGCTCCGTGAGATCGCTGGGGAAGGCGTAACTCACGCCGGAGTGATGGCAGACCGAGGAGATCTGTGGTGACCAACAACAACAGTGCTACCCGCGGCGTTTTCTACGTCCATTCGGCACCGTCCGCGTTGTGCCCGCACATCGAGTGGGCCGTGGGCGGTGTGCTCGGCATCGCCGTCAACCCGGACTGGACGCCCCAACCCGCACAGGCCGGTACCTACCGCTGCGAGTTCTCCTGGACCGGCAGCGCGGGTTCTGCTGCCTCGATGGCGTCCGCCCTGCGCGGTTGGAACCATGTCCGGTTCGAGGTCACCGAGGAGCCGACCGCTGTCACCGAGGGTGCCCGGTTCTCCTACACCCCCGAGCTCGGCATCTTCCACGCCGTCACCGGACTGCACGGCGACATCATGATCCCCGAGGACCGGCTCAAGGCGAGCGCGGTCCGGGCCGCGATGGGGGAGACCACGCTCGAGAACGAGATCGACAAGCTGCTCGGCAAGCCGTGGGACGACGAGCTGGAGACCTTCCGTCACGCGGGTGACGGCGCCCCGGTGCGCTGGCTGCACCAGGTGGTCTGAGACCAGCACGACGCCGCACAACCACCGGACACCACACAAGAGGGCCCGGCTCGGAGCAGACGCTCCGAGCCGGGCCCTCTTGGTCGTTCCAGGATCAATCCATGTTGCCGAAGGCGACAGCGACATTGGCGCCGCCGAAACCGAACGAGTTGTTGAGCGCCACGATGTCGCCGACGGGCAGGTCGCGCGGCTTCGTCGCGATGTCCAGGTCGACCGCCGGGTCCTTCTCGTCCAGGTTGATCGTCGGCGGGGACTGCCGGTGGTGCAGGGCGAGCACACTGGCGACGCCCTCCAGGGCGCCGGCGCCACCCAGCAGGTGCCCGGTCATGGACTTGGTGCTGGTCACCACCACCTGGTCGGCCGCAGCACCGAGCACCGCATGCAGCATGAGGGACTCCGCGACGTCGCCCTGCGGCGTCGACGTGGCGTGCGCGTTGACGTGCGCGACCGAGGCGGGGTCGATGTCGCCGTCGACGAGGGCTCGCCGGATGGCCCGGGTACCGCCGCGGCCCTCGGGGTCGGGCTGCGCGATGTCGTGGGCGTCGGCGGTGATGCCGGAGCCGAGCACCTCGGCGTAGATCCGCGCACCGCGGGCACGTGCGTGCTCCTCGGACTCCAGGATCAGCACGCCGGCACCCTCGCCGAGCACGAAGCCGTCCCGGCCCGTGTCCCAGGGACGGGACACCGTCGCGGGGTCCCCGTCGTTCTTCGACAGCGCCATCATGTTCGAGAACGCGGCCATCGGCAGCGGGTGGATCGCGGCCTCGGTGCCGCCCACCACGACGAGGTCGGCCCGACCGAGGCGGATCTGGTCGGTGCCGAGGGCGATCGCCTCGTTGCCCGACGCGCACGCGGAGACCGGGGTGTTGACCGCGGCGCGGGCGCCGAACTGGAGGCTCAGCGTGGCGGCCGGGGCATTCGCCATCAGCATCGGAACGGCGAGCGGAGAGACCCGGCGCGGGCCCTTGGCCAGCATCGCGTCGTAGTTGGTCAGCAGCGTCTGGACCCCGCCGATGCCCGACGCCATCGCGACACCGATCCGGTCACCGTCGAGCTCGCCGTCGGCGAGCGGCTGCTCGAGGCCGGCGTCCGCCCAGGCCTCGAGCGCCGCCACCAGTGCGAGCTGGGACGAGCGGTCGAGTCGGCGGGCGCGCACCCGCTCCAGAACATCGGTCGGCTCCACGGCGGCAGGCGCCGCGACGTGAACGGCCAGGTCACCGGCCCACTCCGCCGCCCAAGGGATGTCGGCGAGACGCTTGACGCCGGAGCGCCCGGCGATCATCGCCTCCCAGGTGGTGGCGGTGTCGCCACCCAGCGGGTTGGTGGTGCCCAGGCCGGTCACCACGACACGTGTTCGACTCATGCTCGACCTCTCGAAACGTCGCGAAGGAAGATCAGGCCGCCTGGGCCTTCTCGATGTAGGAGACGGCGTCGCCCACGGTCTTGAGGTTCTTCACCTCGTCGTCGGGGATGGTGACGCCGAACTTCTCCTCGGCCTCCACCACGACCTCGACCATCGACAGCGAGTCGACGTCCAGGTCGTCCACGAAGGACTTGTCGAGCTGTACGTCGTCGGCGTCGACGCCGGCGACCTCGTTGACGATCTCGGCGAGGGCGCTGCGGATCTCTTCGGTGCTCATCTATTTCTCTCCATGTGGGTGTGGTGATGTGGGACGGGTGCTGCGGTGCCGCCCGAGCCGGCAGCGGCCGGTCCGGGGGTGGTATCAGGGAAGCACGATCACCTGGGCGGCGTAAGCCAGACCCGCCCCGAAGGCGATCAGGAGTGCCGTGTCGCCCGACCGGGCGTCGCCGTCGGCGATCATCCGGTCCAGCGCGAGCGGGATCGATGCGGCCGAGGTGTTGCCGGCGTCGACGATATCGCGGGCGACCCGGACCGACGAGGGGAGCTTCATCGCCCGGACCATCGTGTCGGTGATCCGGTTGTTCGCCTGGTGCGGGATGAAGCAGTCCAGGTCCTCGGCCCGTACGCCGGCCCGGTCCAGGGCCTGCTGGGCGATCTTGGCCATCTCGAAGGACGCCCAGCGGAAGACCGCGCGGCCCTGCATCGTCAGCCGCGGGTCCTCGGTGCTGATCGAGCGGATCAGGTCGTACTGCTCGCCGTCGGAGCCCCACACGACCGGGCCGATGCCGGGCGTGTCCGACGGTCCGATGACGACGGCGCCGGCGCCGTCGGCGAAGAGGAAGGCGGTGCCGCGGTCGGTGGTGTCGGTCATGTCGCTGAGCCGCTCGACACCGATCACCAGGACGTGGCGGGCGCTGCCGCTGCGGACCAGGCTGTCGGCGAGGGCGACGCCGTGGCAGAAGCCCGCGCAGGCCGCCGAGATGTCGAAGGCAGCGGCCCGGTCGGTGCCGAGCTCGTGGGCGACGGCGGTCGCTGCCGACGGGGTCTGCAGCAGGTGGCTGACCGTGGCGACGACGACACAGTCGACCTGCCGGGCGTCCAGCCCGGCCCGCTCGAGGGCTTGCCGGGACGCCGCAACCGCCATCATCGGCACCGTCTCGTGGTCTGCAGCACGACGGCGTTGCCGGATTCCCGAGCGTTGCTGGATCCATTCATCGCTCGAGTCGATGGCGTCCACGATGTCGGCGTTCGGCACCACCAGGGAGGGGCGGTAACTGCCGATGCCGAGCACCGCGGTGTGCGACGCCCCGGGGTCTGTGGTCAGCGCGGGCATGTCGGGGGTCATGCCGCACCGTGCTTCTCGGCGAAGGCGCGCGCTTCGTCGATCTGGTCGGGCTCGTTGAGGGCGAAGGTCTCCACCGGTGGGGTCGCTCCGCGGAAGTAGCGTTTGGCGATGCCGGTCAGCGTGCCCGCGGGTGGCAGCTCCAGGATGCCGGTGACGCCGCTTTCGGACATGGTCTCCAAGCACAGGTCCCAGCGCACGGGGCGGGCTATCTGACCGACGATCTTGGTGAGCACCTCACGCCCGTCCCGGACCACGGAGCCGTCGGCGTTGGAGATGAACGGCGTGCGTGCCTCGTGCACCGACACCGACCGGGAGAGCCGCGTGACGTGCTCGACCGCCGGCGCCATGTGCGAGGAGTGGAAGGCGCCCGCGACCGAGAGGGGGCGCAGCTTGGCCTTGGCCGGCGGTGCCGCGGCGAACGCCTCGAGCTGCTCGAGGGTGCCGGCAGCGACGATCTGGCCGGGGCCGTTGTCGTTCGCGGGGGTCAGGTCGTGCTCCTTGATCGCGGCCAGCACCTCGTCCCGGTCGCCACCGAGCACGGCCGTCATCCCGGTGGGCGTGGTCGCGGAGGCCTCAGCCATCGCCTTGCCGCGCTCGCGGACCAGCACCATCGCCTGCTCCGCGCTGATCACCCGGGCGCCCGCAGCCGCGGTGATCTCACCGACGCTGTGCCCGGTCACCGCGCCGACGGTGGGGAATGCCTCCGCAGGACGCGGGAAGAGCTCCAGCGCCGCCACCAGCCCGGTGGCGACCAGCAGCGGCTGGGCGATCCGGGTGTCCCGGATCGAGTCGTCGTCGGCGTCGGTGCCGTAGTGGGCCAGATCCAGGCCGGCGACGGCGCCGAGCCACTCCAGCCGCGCCGCTAACGTGGAGTCTGCGAGCCAGGGGCGGAGGAAGCCGGCAGTCTGGGATCCCTGTCCGGGGGCGACGATCACGAGCACACGTCCAGCCTGACGGGTCGGGCCAGGCAGGGGCGCCTGCCTGCCCCACGAACTTGTCGTGTCGCTCTTTGTAGAGATCCTACAAGTCAGAGGTCCCCGGCGCTCTCGTCGCCGTCGTCGGCCTCCTGCGGGGCGTTGGACAGCCGAGGCAGGTGCGCGCGCTGCGCGGCCTGGCCTGCGGCGTCGGCCTGGCGTCCGAGCACCAGGGCCAGCTGGAGCACCAACGCGTCCCGGGCCCGGTTGGGGGTGAAGCCGGTGAGCTCGGCGATCTGTGCCAGGCGGTAGCGCACGGTGTTGGCGTGGACGAAGAGCGCCCGGGCGGTGGCCTCGATGGCCGCACCCTGCGCGAGGTACGTCGACAGCGTCTCGACCAGGGACCCCCGCGCCGACGCGATCGGTCGGTAGACCGCCTCGATCGCCTCGCGCCGGGCCTCCGCGTCGCCCGCCACGATGCGCTCGGGGAGCAGGTCGTGTGC
Source organism: Nocardioides sambongensis (assembly GCF_006494815.1). Classification (NCBI taxonomy): domain Bacteria; kingdom Bacillati; phylum Actinomycetota; class Actinomycetes; order Propionibacteriales; family Nocardioidaceae; genus Nocardioides; species Nocardioides sambongensis. Next base: position 1,500,527 of record NZ_CP041091.1, on the reverse strand, counting down.
GCCCACCGGGCGCGGCGCCTCCGGCCAGCCGCTGGCCGCGCGCAGGCCGCCCAGGGCCGCACGCGCCGAGGCGTGGGCGTGGGAGAGGTCGGCGGCCACCGGACCGACGACGACCGGGCCGTCGTCGTACCAGGGGAGGAGACGGTGGGCGGCCTTCTCCGGGTCGGAGACGCCGCCCAGGATGACCACGAGAAGGTGCCCCTGGACCGCGCAGAGTGCGTCGATGCCGGTGGCGCGAGCGGCACGGCGTACGTCGTCGAAGACCCCGGCCTCGTCCTGGTCCCGGGGCGCTGCGCCGACCACGACCGCGACCTGGCCGCGTGCCGACCAGCCGACCGCGCTGGCGCGGGAGAGCACCTCGTCGTCGCTCTCGGCGCGCAGCACCGAGTCGACCACCAGCGCCTCCAGCCGGGCGTCCCAGGCGCCGCGGAGCTCGGCCGCGCGGGCGTAGACCTCGGCTGCGGCGAACGCTGCCTCGCGTCCGTAGCGGAGCACGGCGGTGTGCACCTCGGCGGCGGTGGTCGGGTCCAGCAGGCCCTCCATCCGCTGCTCGACCTCGTCGATGGTGAGTCGGAAGAGGTCGACGGTCTGCTGCAGGTCGATGACACCGGCCATGGTGCGGGGCACCGCGCCGAACAGCGAGACGACCAGCGCCTCGTCGTTGGGCACCCGGGAGTCGCCCTCGGCCAGCCAGTCGAGGAACCCGCGGATGCCGGCCTGCACGATCTGGCCCACCCAGGCGCGTTCCTCGGCCCTCAGGTCGCGGAACCAGGGACAGTCCGCCTCGATCCGGTTCACCGCCCCGGTGCTCAACGTGCCGGCCGCGCCGCGGAGCTGGGCGTGGGCACGTTGGCGGGCGTCGGACGACATGGGAGCAGCGTACGGCGCCGGCCGGCCGATCCGGGTGGGCCGTCGGCGGTGATGGGTGCCCAGAGCCCCGTACTTTCGGGGTTTCGTGGTTGAATCGTCTACCAATTCGACGTGAAGCCCCGATAGGTCCCAGCTCTGGGAACCGGCCAGGAGGTCCCCGTGACGACCGATGCGCCGCACGAGATCCGCTACGTCACGATCCACGGCAAGAAGCGCGCGTACGTGATGGCCGGGCAGGGACCCGTCGTGCTGCTGCTGCACGGGCTCGCCTGCGACCACCGCACGTGGACCCCGGTGATCGATGCACTGGCCGAGAACCACACGGTGATCGCGCCCGACCTGCTCGGGCACGGGCTCTCCGACAAGCCGCGGGCCGACTACACCCTCGGTGGCTATGCCAACGGCATGCGCGACCTGCTCACCGTGCTCGGCTTCGACAAGGCGACCGTGGTGGGTCACAGCTTCGGCGGCGGCGTCGCGATGCAGTTCGGCTACCAGTTCCCGGAGCGGTGCGAGCGGGTGATGCTGGTCGGTTCGGGCGGCCTCGGTCCGGAGGTGACGCCGTTCATCAAGCTGATCCAGGCGCCCGGCTGGGGCGCGGCGGCGGCGGTGCTCACGCTGCCCGGTATCCGCCACCTGGAGACCGCCGGCCTGCGTGCGTTGTCCCTGGTGGGAGGCCCGCTGCGGCCCTACACGCGCGACCTGGGCGAGATCGCCGGGATCGTCGAGTCGTGGAAGGACCGTCGGACCCGGTTCGCGATCCGGCACCTGGTGCGGGCGGTGATCGACTGGCGGGGCCAGATCGTGACGATGTCCGACCGCGCCTACCTGACCGAGGAGATGCCTCTCGCCGTGGTGTGGGGACCGAGGACCAGGTGATCCCGGTCGCGCACGCCGGCAACGCGGCCCTGCTGGCACCGGCGGCCCGGGTCTCGGTGATCCAGGACGCCGGCCACTTCCCGCACAAGAACGACCCCGACGGGTTCGTCCGCATCCTGGCGGGGTTCATCGCCACCACCGAGCCCGCCCGCTACAGCCGGGCGCGGTTCCGCCGACTGCTGAAGGCGGGCCCTTCCTCGGCGCCCGTCGCCTCCGTCCAGACGCTACGGGCGGACGCCACGGCCTGAGCCGTTCGCGCCCGCCCGCAGCGGTGCTCACCCGGATCTCGGTCCGGAGGTCGGATCAGGCGTCGCCGCCCTCCTGCTTCACCCCGGCGACCACCGTCGGGTCGTCGATCTGGTACTTGTCGAAGGCCTTCTGGACCAGCGCAGGGTCGATCTCGCCCGCGTCGGAGAGGGCCTGCAGGGTGCGCACCACGACCGACTCGGCGTCGATGTGGAAGAAGCGCCGCGCCGCGGGCCGGGTGTCGGCGAAGCCGTAGCCGTCCGCGCCCAGCACGCAGTAGTCGCCGGGGACCCAGCGCGCGATCTGCATCGGCACCGCGGTCATGTAGTCGGAGACGGCGATGAACGGCCCGTTCGCCCCGCCCAGCTTCTCGGTGACGTACGGCGTGCGCTGCGGCTCGCCCGGGTTGAGCAGGTTCCACTCCTCGGTGGACACGGCGTCGCGGGCCAGCTCGTTCCAGGAGGTGACCGACCAGGTGTCGGCCTGGACGCCCCACTCCTCGGCCAGCATCCGCGCGGCGTCGGCGACCCACGGCATGCCGACGCCGGAGGAGAGCAGCTGCACCCGCGGACCCTCGCCCGAGGAGCCGCCCACCCGGTGGATGCCGCGCAGGATCCCGTCCACGTCGACGTCGTCGGGCTCGGCGGGCTGGGGGACCGGCTCGTTGTAGACGGTCAGGTAGAAGACCACGTCCTCGCCGTGCGGGTGCTCCTCGGTCGAGCCGTACATCCGCTCCAGGCCGGAGCGCATGATGTGGGCGACCTCGTAGCCGAAGCCCGGGTCGTAGTGCACGACCCCGGGGTTGGTCACCGCCAACAGGGGCGAGTGGCCGTCGGCGTGCTGGAGACCTTCGCCGGTCAGCGTGGTGCGACCGGCGGTCGCACCGATCAGGAACCCGCGGGCGAGCTGGTCGGTCATCGCCCAGATCGAGTCGCCGGTCCGCTGGAAGCCGAACATCGAGTAGAAGATGTAGAACGGGATCATCGGCTCGCCGTGGGTGGCGTAGGACGACCCCGCCGCGATCGCGGAGCCCATCGCGCCGGCCTCGGAGATGCCCTCGTGGAGCATCTGGCCCTGGGACGACATCTTGTAGGACAGCAACATGTTGCGGTCGACCGACTCGAAGGTCTGACCGGCAGGGTCGTAGACCTTGGCCGAGGGGAACATCGCGTCCATGCCGAAGGTCCGGTACTCGTCGGGCGCGATCGGTACGACCCGCTTCCCGATCTCCGGGTCCTTCATCCAGTCCTTGAGCAGCCGGACCGCCGCCATCGTGGTGGCGAGCTTGTTGTTGCCGGCGCCCTTCTTCAGCTCGGCATAGGTCTTGTCGCCGGGCAGGGTCAGCGGCTCGGACCGCGTGACCCGGCGGGGCAGAGAGCCACCCAGCTGCCGGCGCCGCTCGAGCATGTACTCGATCTCGGGCGCGTCGTCGCCTGGGTGGAAGAACGGCGCGGCGCCGGTCTCCTCGTAGGCGGTGTCGATGTCGCGGTCGCTGATCGGGAGGTAGAGCCGGTCGCGGAAGCGACGCAGGTCGTCCTTGGTCAGCTTCTTCATCTGGTGGGTGGCGTTCTTGCCCTCGAGGGCGTCGATCGTCCAGCCCTTGATGGTCTGCGCGAGGATCACCGTCGGCTGACCGACGTGGTTCGTCGCGGAGTCGAAGGCGGCGTACACCTTGCGGTAGTCGTGGCCACCGCGCGGCAGCTTGCGGATCTGCTGGTCGGTCATGTGCTCGACCATCTTGCGCAGCCGCGGGTCGGTGCCGAAGAAGTGCTCGCGGGTGTAGGCCCCGTCCTCGACCGAGAAGGTCTGGAAGGCGCCGTCCGGCGTCGCGTTCATCTGGTTGACCAGGACGCCGTCGACGTCACGGGCGAGCAGGTCGTCCCACTCGCGGCCCCACACGACCTTGATCACGTTCCAGCCGGCGCCGCGGAAGTTGGACTCCAGCTCCTGGATGATCTTGCCGTTGCCGGTGACCGGGCCGTCCAGCTGCTGCAGGTTGCAGTTGACCACCCAGACCAGGTTGTCCAGCTCCTCGCGGGCGGCCACGCGGATCGCGCCCAGCGACTCGGGCTCCGCCATCTCGCCGTCGCCGAGGAAGGCCCACACGCGCTGGTCGCTGGTGTCCTTGATGCCGCGGTTGTGCAGGTAGCGGTTGAACCGCGCCTGGTAGATCGAGTTGATCCCGGTCAGGCCCATGGAGACCGTCGGGAACTCCCAGAAGTCCGGCATCAGCCGGGGGTGCGGGTACGACGAGAGGCCCGCGCCCGTGCCGTGCTGCACCTCCTGGCGGAAGCGGTAGAGCTGCTCCTCGTTCAACCGGCCCTCGAGGAAGGCGCGGGCGTAGATACCGGGCGAGGCGTGGCCCTGGAAGAAGACCTGGTCGCCGCCGCCGGGGTGGTCCTTGCCGCGGAAGAAGTGGTTGAAGCCGACCTCGTAGAGGCTCGCGCTGGACTGGTACGTGGCGATGTGGCCGCCGACCTCCAGGCCCTTGCGGTTGGCACTGGAGACGGTGACCGCCGCGTTCCACCGGATGAAGGCCCGGATGCGGCGCTCCACCTCCTCGTCGCCCGGGAACCAGGGCTCGCGCTCGGGCGGCACGGTGTTGATGTAGTCCGTGCTGCGCAGCGCAGGGACGCCCACGCGGGACTCGCGGGCCCGCTCGAGGAGCCGGAGCATCACGTACCGAGCGCGCTCGCGGCCGCGCTCGTCCACCATCGCGTCGAAGGACGCGAGCCAGTCCTGGGTCTCGTCAGGGTCGATGTCGGGAAGCTGGGTCGGCAGGCCCTCGTGGATGACGGAGCGGGCCGACCCGCGGGCGGCAGAGGTGGGGCCGCCGTTCGGTGTGCTGTCGTGGGTCACCCGTCCATCGTCGCACTCATCGCCGAGCGGCAAAATCTACTCACCGGTAGTCCCAACCTTCGGGCGATCGTCCCGCTCGCGCCCCTCCGGGGCCGGGACGAATGGTGGCGAATAGCGTGCCTCGGGTTGCGCGCAGCACCGTGGTGGGCTGGACTACTCCCACTCAACACACGTGCGCACCCGCGCCGCTGACCACTCGAGGAGATGGGAACACCGTGACTTCCACCGCCGGTGGCGGTACTGCACCGTCAGGCACCGCTGATCAGCTCGGCTTCAAGGCAGGGATGATCGTCCAGGAGCTCGGCTGGGACAACGACACCGACGACGACCTCCGCGTCGCCATCGAGAACGCGATCGACGGCGACATGGTGGACGGTGACTACGGCAACGTGGTCGACGCCGTGGTGCTGTGGTGGCGGGAGGAGGACGGCGACCTGGTCGACGGCCTGGTCGACTCGCTGACCGACCTCGTCGGCGGCGGCGTGATCTGGCTGTTCACCCCGAAGATCGGTCGGCCCAACGCCGTCGACGCCGCGGACATCGCCGAGGCGGCACCAGTGGCAGGTCTCTCGACGACGACCACCACCACGGTCAGCGCGGACTGGGCGGCGACCCGGCTGGTCGCCCCGAAGACCGTCGCCTGAGCCTGCCGAGTAGCGTCACCTCCGGCGCACGGCCGCGTTGACGAGGAGATGGCAGCGAGAATGGGCACGATCACCGGGCGGGCGCGCGACGCTGCGACCAGCCTGCGGATCCTGGCCGAGTCCGGGATCGTGCGTCCGTACTCGCCCCGGGTGCTCGCGGGCCTGGTGACCACCCTGTACCGCTGGGGACCGCACCCCTCCGGTGGGTTCAAGACCGCCGCGCAGCGGATGCCCGACCAACTCGCGATCATCGACGAGCGCGGGTCGCTGACCTTCGCCCAGCTGCACCGCAGGACCAATGCGCTGGCGAACGCGATGGCGGCGCGTGGCGTCGCGCCAGGGGACGGTGTCGCGGTGATGTGCCGCAACCACCGCGGTTTCGTCGAGGCGTCGATCGCGGTCTCCAAGGTCGGTGCCGACGTCCTCTACCTGAACACGGCGTTCGCCGGGCCGCAGCTGGCCGATGTGCTCGAGCGCGAGCGACCCCGCGTGCTGATCCACGACGAGGAGTTCACCGACCTCCTCGACTCCGCACCGGTCGAGGACCGGATCCTCGCCTGGACCGACGCCGACCGCGGCGACGACCCGGACACCCTCGAGGGGATGATCCGCACCGGAGACGAGTCCGAGCCGGCGCCGCCGAAGCGGGCCGGGCGGACGGTCATCCTCACCTCCGGCACCACGGGGACGCCCAAGGGCGCCCCGCGTCCACAGGGTGGGGTCCCGGCGGCGGTCTCGCTGCTCTCCCGGATGCCGCTGCGCTCGGGCTGGACCTGCCAGGTCGCGGCGCCGCTGTTCCACACCTGGGGCTTCGCCCACTACCAGCTAGCGATGCTGCTCGGTACGACGCTGGTGCTGCGCCGATCCTTCGACCCCGAGTCCGCCCTGGAGCTGCTCAACAAGTACGACTGCGACTCGTTCGCGGTGATCCCGGTGATGCTCCAGCGCATCCTCGCGCTGCCCGACGAGACGCTGGACCGGTATCCGCTGCCGCACCTGAAGGCGGTCGCGTCGTCCGGGTCCGCGCTCCCCGGCGACCTGGCGACGCGATGGATGGACCGGTTCGGCGACCACCTCTACTCGGTGTACGGCTCGACCGAGGTCGCCTGGGCGTCGATCGCCGACCCGGCCGACCTGCGCGCAGCCCCCGGCACGGCGGGCCGGCCGCCGCACGCGACCGAGGTGCGGATCCTGGACGAGGCGGGCCACCCGGTCCCGGTCGGGGAGCCCGGCCGGATCTTCGTCGGCAACGCGCTGCAGATCGAGGGTTACACCGGCGGTGGCGGCAAGGAGATGGTCGGTGGGCTGATGTGCACCGGGGACGTCGGCCGCTTCGACGCGCACGGCCGGCTCTCCGTCGAGGGCCGCGACGACGAGATGATCGTCTCCGGTGGCGAGAACGTCTTCCCCAAGGAGGTCGAGGACTGCCTCGCCTCCCACCCGGGCGTCCACGAGGTCGCCGCGATCGGCGTGCCTGACGACGACTTCGGCTCCCGGCTGGCCGCCTACGTGGTGCTCAGCGACCCCACTCTGACCGAGGACGACCTGAAGGATCACGTGAAGGCCAATCTCGCACGCTACAAGGTGCCCCGCTCGATCCAGCTCCTCGACGAGCTGCCCCGCAACGCCACGGGCAAGGTGCTCAAGCGCGACCTGGCGGCCGGCTGATGACCGGGCAGGAGCCGCTGCCGGTCGGCGCGACCGCGCCGGACTTCATGCTGCGCGACCAGTTCGGTCAGGACACCAGGCTGTCGTCGTACCGGGGGAGCAAGGCGGTGGCGCTGCTCTTCTACCCGTTCGCCTTCTCCGGGGTGTGCACCGGGGAGATGGCCGGCATCCGTCACCGCCTCGACGAGTTCCTCACCTTCGACACCGAGGTCTTGGCGATCTCCTGCGACCCGGTGTACGCGCTACGCGCCTTCGCGGACAGCGACGGGCTCAACTTCGGCCTGCTCAGCGACTTTTGGCCGCACGGCGCGGCGACGCGTTCCTTCGGGGTGCTCGACGAGAAGCTCGGCGCCCCCCGACGCTCGTCCTACGTGATCGACCCGGAGGGGACGATCCGCTGGTCGGTGCACAACGCGATGCATGCCGGACGCGACCTCGACGAGCACCTCCGTCAGCTGCGTGCCGCGGCCGACGGCTGATCGAGTAGTCAGAACGGACTAGGCCCTCGGGACGACCGGACCAATTCGGACCAACGCCCTTGGTTGATCCGGACCGGCTGGGTAGAGTTCATCGTGTTGAACCGCTGGTGACCCGAGACGCCGGCGGTTCAACTCTTTTTCGCCGGCGCGTCCGGCGGGCGGGCGCACCGTCCGTGTGGGCGCCCCGCCTTTCGTCCATGCAGCCCGCGGCCAGTAGGCTGTCGCTGCTCCGGCCTCGGCCGGGACGCGGGCGCATAGCTCAGCTGGTAGAGCGCCTCCCTTACAAGGAGGATGTCAGGGGTTCGAGTCCCTTTGCGCCCACCGACTCCGCGGGTCAGATGGCACCCAGCCTCCGGGCCGACCTGCCAGCCGGGATCAGCGCGGCCCGTTCCACCGCACCAGGTCGGGAAGGTCGCTGGCCTCTGTGGCGGAACGAGCAGGGGCCTCGACCAACAGTCGGGCGAGCGCGATGGCCGTGTGGGAGAGCGGCCGGTCGCGGTGGTGGACCAGGCTGATCGGGCGGCGTACCCGCGGCTCGATGAGTGGCCTCCAGGTCAGCCCGGCGAACCGCATCATCGGCAGGACGAGCCCGGGTGCTGCTGTGACCCCGAGCCCTGCGCCGGTGAGTCCGGCGACCGCGCCGATGTTGCGAGCCTCGGTGCGTGGTCCGGTCTCGATGCCCTGGTCGGCGAACACCTGGTCGGTGTGGCTCCGGATGCTCGAGGTGGTGTCGAAGGCGACGAACGGTCGGCCTGCGAGGTCGGACCAGCGGACTTCCTTCCGGGCGGAGAGTTCGTGACCCTCAGGGATCACGCAGGCGAACTCGTCGCTGGCGACCTGCCGGGCCGTGGTGCCGGCAGGCGACTCGCCGATGACGGTGAGGGCCAGGTCGACCGCTCCCGAGCGGAGCATCTCCAGCACCTCACCGGACAGGCCGTCACGCACCATCACCGTCACCTCGGGTCGCTCGGCGCGGAACGCTGCCAGCACTCCGGGCAGGAGTGTCGCCGCGATCGAGGGCAGTGCTGCGATCGAGACGGTGCCGCGCTGCCCGGCGAGGTAGCCCTCGAAGTGCGCCAGCGAGGCGTCGAAGTCCGCAAGGAGTCGTCGGGCCATGCCGATCAGGTGGGTTCCGTCCGGCGTCGGGCGCACCTGCCGTGTGGTGCGCTCGAAGAGGGGGACGCCGAGGCGGCGCTCCGCCTCGGCGACGGTGCGGGACAAGGAGGACTGGGCCATGTCGAGCCGGCGCGCGGCGGCTGAGTAACCGCCCGCGTCGGCGACGGCGACGACGGCGCGGAGGTGCCGCAGTCCGATATCAATGCTCATCACACATCAATCTATCCGACATTGATGTTGGACGCGGACAAGTGTCGGTGGTCACACTCGACGAGGCCCGAGTCCGGTCGAGGACCCGGCGCCAGAGACGAAAGGCTTGTGATGCTCGCACTCATCGGCTACCTCATGGTGGCCGCGATCTTGGCCCTGCTGCTGACCAACCGTGTCGCGGCGGTCGTGGCGTTGGCCGGCGTCCCGGTCGTCGGTGCCCTGCTGGCCGGCTTCGGCCCCACCGAGATCAGTGGGTTCGTCGCCGCCGGCCTGGGCGGAGTCGTGGGCACCGCGACGATGTTCGTCTTCGCGATCGTGTACTTCGGCGTGATGCGCGACGCGGGACTGTTCGACCCGGTCATCGCGCGGATCGTCCGGTTCGCGGGGAACGCGCCGGTCACGGTGTGCGTCGGTACGGTGCTGCTGGCGATGGCCGCCCACCTCGACGGTGCCGGCGCCACGACGTTCCTGATCACGATCCCGGCGATGCTGCCGCTCTTCGACCGGCTCGGGATGAGCCGGTTGGTGCTCACCACGTGCGTGGGGCTCGGAGCAGGCGTGATGAACCTGTTGCCGTGGGGCGGGCCGACGGCCCGGGCGGCATCGGTCACCGGCGAGGCCGCCAACGACCTCTGGGTGCCCCTGATCCCGGCACAGGTCGTCGGCATGATCACCGTCGTCGTGATCGCCTGGTGGCTGGGCCGGCGCGAGGCGCAGCGGATCGAGCAGAGCGCGGTCACCACGAGCGTCGGGGCCGGGAACACCGCTGGCTCGGTGGGCGCCCTGCCGAACACCGGCGCCGTTCCGGTGCGGGGCCGCGGCGGACCGGTCGACGCCGCGGTCGGCACCAGCATCGCGGTCGACGACACCGACGAGCCCCACCCGGAGCTGCTCCGGCCGCGGCTGCTCTGGTTCAACGCGCTGCTCACCCTCGTCGTGATCGCCCTGCTGATCGCCGGTACGGCGTCGCCCGAGCTGCTCTTCCTCGTCGGCGCCGTGATCGCGCTGGTGGTGAACTACCCCGGCTTGGCGCAACAGACGAAACGCATCGAGGCCCACTCCAAGGGCGCGATGTTGATGGCGACCACGCTGCTCGCGGCCGGTGTCTTCCTGGGCATCCTGGAGGGCAGCGGCATGATCGAGGAGATGGCCGAGGTCGCGGCCAACGCCCTGCCCGGCGGCGCCGCACCTGCCCTCCCGCTGATCGTCGGCGCTCTCGGAGTCCCGATGAGCCTCCTCTTCGGCCCGGACGCGTTCTACTTCGGGGTCATGCCGGTGCTGATCGGCGTGGGTGAGCAGTTCGGCGTCTCGGGCACCGACATCGCCCAGGCCGCGCTGCTCGGCGAGGAGACGGTCGGCTTCCCGATCAGCCCGCTGACCGGCTCGTTCTTCCTCCTCGTCGGCCTCGGCGGCGTGGACATCGGCCGCCACATCCGTCACCTGGTCGGATGGGCCTGGCTGGTGAGCCTGGTGATGCTGGTGGCCGCGGTGATCACCGGGGCGGTGCCGCTGTGGGCGTGAGGAGCGACGTCCCCCGGCTCCGGCTGGGCGCCGGTGCGGGCTTCGCCGGCGACCGCATCGACCCCGCGGTCGAGCTCGCCTCTCAGGCGAACCTGGACTACCTGGTCTTCGAGTGCCTGGGGGAGCGGACGGTCGCGGCAGGTCACGCGCGTCGGCTGGCAGACCCCACGACCGGGTACGACCCGCTGCTCGCCCCGCGGCTGCGGGCGGTCCTCCCACACGCCGCCCGGCAGGGCACCGGGATCGTCACCAACTCCGGTGCCGCCCATCCTGCGGCGGCCGGCGAGACGGCCCGCCGCATCGTCGCCGAGCTGGGCCTGCAGTCCCGGGTCGCGGTGGTGACCGGGGACGACGTGCTCGACGTCGTACGGCGGATCGACCCGGAGCTGTGGGAGACCGGTCAACCGCTCTCGTCGGCCTCCGCCGAGCTGATCTCGGCCAACGCCTACCTCGGGTGCGAGCCGATCGTCGCCGCACTCGAGGACGGCGCGGACCTGGTCGTCACCGGCCGCGTCGCCGACCCGGCTCTCTACCTCGGCCCGCTGGTACATGCCTTCGGCTGGTCGCTGGACGACTGGGACCGGCTCGGCGCGGGCACCGTGGTCGGCCACCTGCTCGAGTGTGCCGGACAGCTGACCGGCGGCTACTTCGCCGACCCCCTGACCAAACCCGTCGCGGGTCTGGCCCGGCTGGGCTTCCCGTTCGCGGACGTCGATCCCGACGGGCGAGCGGTCCTCGGGAAGGTCGACGGCAGCGGCGGACGTCTGGACCGGCGGACCTGCGGGGAGCAGCTGCTCTACGAGGTCGGCGACCCGTCGTCGTACGTGACACCGGACGTCATCGCTGACTTCACCGGGGTGAGCTTCGAGGAGACCGGCCGGGACCGGGTGGCGGTCTCCGGGGCGGCGGGCGCTGCGCGACCCGACCAGCTCAAGGTGACGCTCGGCTTCCGGGACGGCTGGTTGGGCGAGGGACAGATCAGCTATGCCGGCCCCCGCGCACTGGAGCGCGCACAGCTCGCGGCCGAGGTCGTGCGCGAGCGGCTCGTCGCGATCCACGGACTGGCCGAGGACGCGATCACCGTCGAGATGATCGGCGCGGGTGCAGCGTTCCGGGGGTGGGCGGATGCGGCCGCCACGGACCCGCTCGAGGTGCGGCTGCGGGTCTCGGCACGGGTCCACGACGAAGACGCCGCGCACGCGGTCGGGTGGGAGGTCGAGTCGCTCTACACGAACGGCCCGGCAGGCGGCGGAGGTGCCCGCGGGCTGCGCCACGAACGGGTGGCGATCCGCTCGTGCCTGGTGCCGCGCGACCTCGTGACACCCCGGGTGGAGGTGATCTGACATGACGGTTCTCGACGACCTCGCCGACGTCCGGGCCGGCGACAAGGGCGACACCCTGATCCTCGCGGTGCTGCCACGAGACCCCGACGACCATCCCCGGCTCGTCGCCGGCCTGACCGAGGAGCGGGTGGCCGCGCACTTCGGTGGTGCGCTCACCGGCCCGGTCCGTGTGTCCGAGATGCCGACCCTGCCCGCGCTGGTGCTGACCCTGCCCGGTGCACTCGGGGCGGCGTCACCGGGTCGACGGTGCTCGACGGTCACGGCAAGGCGCTGAGCTACCACCTTCTGTCGATGGCGCTGGACTAGGGTCGTGCGGCGGTCGCGCGGCCACGGTCTCCCGCACGCCGCCGACCGCCGATGTGCGGGATGAGAGGGCTCTCATCCGGACCTCACGGACGCCTCACGGCGGCTCGGCAACGTACTCCCCGTCAGACACCCACGACGAGGAGGAACCATGAAGCTCAAGTCCACCGCCACGCTCGGTCTCGCCGGACTGGTCACCACCGGCCTGGTCGCGCTGCCGGTCGCCGCCTTCGCCGGCGACGACCTGTTCAAGCGCGACGACGACACCCCCGGGGTCACCCAGGTCGACGACGACGGTGACGACGACGTGGACCGCACCCGGAACGACCGCGACACCCGCTCCAAGAACACCAAGTCGAAGAACACCAAGTCGAAGAACACCAGGAACACCAGGAACGACCGGTCCCGCACCGGCAGCCGGAGCGGTCGTGACAACAGTCGGAACAAGAAGGTGAAGGACTGGACGCGCGACGGTGGCGACCGCACCCGTGACTGGTCGCGCAACAAGACCAACGACCGCAGCCGCAACAACACCCGCTGAACGGGCCGGGTCCGATGAGCACGCCCCTGACGATGCCCGGCACCGCCGGCACCACCCCCGACGGCGAGAGCTGGGCGCTCGTCGAGGGCGCCGCGATCACCCCCGAGCTGACCGCCCTGCGGTTGCTCGGGGGTGGGTCCGCCTTCGAGGCCTACCTCGCCTTCGACGAGATCACCTACGGCACCGTGGTGGTCAAGCTGGTCCGCCCGCACCTGATCGACGACGCAGCCACCCTGGCCGGCCTCGACCGGGAGGCCCGCGCGCTCGACATCGCCCACCACCCGGTGGTGGTGCGGGGACTGCGCCACGACAGCGCGGGAGCCCGGCCGCACCTGGTCCTCGAGCACGTCGAAGGCCCCCACCTGGGGCGTCTGCTGCGCCGGCACGGCCGCCTCTCCGAGCAGCAGTACCTGCCGCTCGCGGTCGATCTGGCCAGCGCGGTGCACTTCTTCGGACATGCCGACGTCTGTCACCTCGACATCAAGCCGAGCAACCTGATCATGGGCTCGCCCGCGCGGCTGATCGACCTCTCCGTGGCCCGCTCCGCCGCGGCGGCGGAGGAGATCACCGGGATCATCGGGACCGACGCCTACCTGGCGCCCGAGCAGGCCGATCCGGGAGGACGGTACGGCGCCCCCGGACACGCCTCGGACGTGTGGGGGATCGGCGCCACGCTGTTCCACGCGATCACCGGACGCCGCCCCTTCCGGTACGGCGAGCCCGACGCGCCGACGCCGGCCGCGCGGCATCCCCAGTTGGTCGAGGACGCGGCCCGCTTCGACGTACCGGTGGCGGCGGAGGTGCGCGAGGTGGTACTCGCCATGCTGGAGCGCAGCCCGGGCGACCGGCCGCTGCCGCACCAGGTGGCCGACGCGCTGGAGCCGGTGATGGCCCGCCAGCCGGCGCCCCAGCTCTCCTTCAAGGTCGGCGGTCGCTGAGCCGCCGGCCGCTCGGCGTGATCAGCGCCCGAACCGGTAGCCCATGCCGCGCACGGTGCTGATCGCGTCGGCGCCGAACTTGCGGCGCAGGTAGCCGACGTAGACGTCGACGACGTTCGACCCGGGGTCGAAGTCGAGCCCCCACACGTGGTCGAGCAGCTGCTCGCGGGAGAGCACCTGCCCGGCGTTGCGCAGGAAGATCTCGGCGAGCGCGAACTCGCGCGCCGACAGGTCGACCTGCCGGCCGGAGACCTGCGCCCGGCGGGTGCGCAGGTCCAGCGAGATCCCAGCGGCGCGGAGGCTCTCCTCGCGCCCGCCGGCGCCGGCCTCGGCGCGCAGCCGCAGCTTGATCCGGGCGTTGAGCTCGGCGAACCGGAACGGCTTGGCCATGTAGTCGTCCGCGCCGCCCTCCAGGGCGGAGACGGTGTCGCCGACGGAGTCGCGTGCCGTCAGCACGACGACCGGGACCCGCGACCCCTGCGAGCGCAGCTGGTCGAGCACCTCGAAGCCGTCCAGGCCCGGCAGCCCGATGTCCAGCACCACCAGGTCGAACTCGCCGGAGAGCGCGTGCTCCAGGCCGGTGTGGCCGTCGGCGGCGACCACGCTCTGGTGCCCCTCGGCGCGCAGCCCCTTCGCGACGAACGAGGCGATCCGCTCCTCGTCCTCGATGATCAGGATCCGGGCCATCAGACCTCCAGGGTGTCGAGCGGACGGACGGCGGGCAGCGCGAGCACGAAGCAGGCGCCGGGGCCCGAGGGCGGGTCGGTCACGAACGCCCGGCCACCGTGCGCGGCGGCGATCGCGGCGACGATGGAGAGGCCGAGGCCGAACCCCTCGTCCTGGTCCGGCACCCGGGATCGGCCGAACCGTTCGAAGATGCGGTCCCGGTCGGCGTCCGGCACGCCGCGGCCGGTGTCGCGGACCCAGTAGCGGACGGTGCCGCCGGACACCGCGGTGCCGATCCCGATCTCGGCGCCCGGGGCGGTGTGCTTGACCGCGTTGTCCGCGAGCTGCAGCAGCGCCTGGGTGATCCGCTGCTCGTCCAGCAGCAGCGGTCCGGCGGCCGCCGACCCAGCCGCCGACCCCGTCGCCGGGTCGAGCACCCAGCTGCGGTCGCCGAGGGCGCGGGCCTTGGCGAGCACCGTGGCGACCAGGTCGTCGGGGTCGGACTCGCCCAGCGCGAGGAAGTCGGGGCGGTCGCTCTTGGCGAGCAGGATCAGGTCGCCCACCAGCCGGGCCATCCGGTCCACCTCGTCCACCAGCAGCGCCCGGGTCTCGGCGACCTCCACCGGGTCGTCCGGGTCGAGCAGCTCCAGGTGGCCGCGCAGCACGGTCAGCGGGGTGCGCAGCTCGTGCCCGGCGTCGTCGAGGAACTGTCGCTGCCCGGTGAAGGCGGCCTCCAGCCGGTCCAGCATCCCGTTCACGGTGTGGGTCAGCGCGGTGACGTCGTCACGGCGGGTTGGCGAGCCGTCGTCCCGGGTGGCCTCCGGGATCCGGCGGGAGAGGTCGGTGGCGCTGATCTCCTCCGCGGTGTGCCGCAGGGTGCGCAGCGGGAGCAGCAACCGCCCGGCCAACCATCCGGCGGCGAGGGTGATCAGCAGCGCCGAGACGCCGGCGGTGATCGCGTAGGTGCGCATCGTGGACAGCAGCTCGGCGCGGTCCTCGGCCAGGTACGTCGCCACCAGCAGCGCGCCGTCCGCGTCGCCGGTGACCGGCTGGGACCGCACCCGCACCTCGCCGTCCGGGGTGGACAGGTAGGTCGTCCCGCCGTCGGTCACCAGCGGCGCGACGGCCTCCCGGAAGGCGGGATCGTCGACCAGCGGGTCCGCGGGGAACTGGGCGACCGGCCGGTCACCCACCCAGGCGACCAGCAGCTCGTCGTCGTCGGGGACGTTGCGGCGCAGGAACTCGGTGAGCAGCGCGCGCGTGCCGACGTCGGGGTCGGCTGCCACCATCGCGTCGCGCAGCGCCACGAACTCGTCCAGCTCCTGCTCGACCTCTCGCTCGGTGGAGTTCTCCACCCGCTCGGCCTCGATCACGAAGACGATCAGGCCGGCGCCGGCGAGGGCCACGGTGACCAGCAGCGCCACCAGCGCGGTGATCCGGACCCGGACGGACAGGCCGGGCCGCCGGGCGGCGTCACCCGTCGTCCCCGCTCCCGTCATCGTCGTCCTCGTCATCGTCGTCCGCGTCGTCGTGGGCCTCGCCTCGGTCGTCGTCATCATCCTCGTCGTCATAGGGCTCCGGGGTGATCACCTCGACGGTGTCGTCGTCCCGGTCGTCCCGGTCGTCCCGGTCGTCCCGGTCGTCGTCGCGGGGCGTGGGGGAGGGCGAGCCGCCGGGCCGCGGCCGCGCGGTGCGCCCCGGGGCCGGGCCGGTCGACTCCGTGGTGCGTTGGGTGGTGAGCTCGACCGGTGCGCGCTTCCCGGGGCCGTCGTCGGACGCGCCGACCACGGTCCCGGCCACGAATCCCGCCAGCGGCAGCACGACCGCGAGGGCGAGCACCGCTCGCCACACCGGGCTCCGCCACCCCTGCTCAGGCCACCACCGCATAGTGGGCACGATCCTGCCCCAAGGTGGCGCCCGGGTGAGAGCAGGATGAGAGCACTCTCATCCGGCCCGCACGGGCGGCCGTGCGGCGCGACACCCCATCGGGGGTGGACCGCGACCGACACCACCGGCCTATCGTGGCGACGATCACATCCACCTGGAGGGGTGTCCATGTTCGTTCCGTTCAGCGTCAACGACTTCCTCGACCGCGCCGTCACCGTGTACGGCGACCGCGTCGGCGTCGTGGACGAGCCGAACCAGCCCGCAGCCAGCCTCGGCGAGCTCACCTACGCGCAGGTCGCCGACCTGGCCCGCCGCCAGGCCGCCAAGCTGGACGAGCTCGGCATCGGCGTCGGCGAGCGCGTCGCGGTCGTCAGCCACAACAGCGCCCGCCTGCAGGTCGCCTTCTTCGGCGTCAGCGGCTGGGGCCGGGTGCTGGTGCCGGTGAACTTCCGGCTGCGGCCCGACG
Organism: Nocardioides sambongensis; assembly: GCF_006494815.1. Lineage (NCBI taxonomy): Bacteria > Bacillati > Actinomycetota > Actinomycetes > Propionibacteriales > Nocardioidaceae > Nocardioides > Nocardioides sambongensis. Next base: position 1,483,891 of record NZ_CP041091.1, on the reverse strand, counting down.
AGATCCAGTACATCGTCGACCACTCCGGTGCCCGGGTGCTCTACGTCGATCCCGAGCTCGAGGAGTCACTCAAGGGCATCGAGTGCGAGCACAAGTTCGTGCTCGGCACCGACTCCGACCTCTACGCCGACCCCGGCGCCGTACCGGTGCCGTGGGAGCACGACGAGGCGGCCACCGCGACGATCAACTACACCTCGGGCACGACGGCCCGGCCCAAGGGCGTGCAGATCACCCACCGCAACATCTGGACCAACGCGCTGACCTTCGGGCTGCACGCCCAGATCGGGGACCGCGACGTCTACCTGCACACGCTGCCGCAGTTCCACGCCAACGGGTGGGGGATGCCGTTCGCGATGACCGGGGTCGGCGCGCAGCACGTGATGCTCCGCAAGGTCGACGGCGCCGAGATCCTGCGCCGGGTCCGCGACCACGGGGTGACCGTGATGTGCGCGGCACCGGCCGTCGCCGCCGCCGTGCTCGAGGCGGCCCAGACCTGGGACGGTGAGATCCCGGGGCGCGACCGGGTGCGGATCATCATGGCCGGCGCACCTCCGCCGACCAAGACCGTGGTGCGCGTGGAGGAGGAGCTCGGGTGGGAGTTCATCCAGATCTACGGCCTCACCGAGACCTCCCCGCTGCTGACCTTCAACCGCACCCGCGCCGAGTGGGACGACCTGCCCGGCGAGGAGCGTGCGGCCCGACTGACCCGGGCCGGGGCGCCCGCGATCGGGGTGACGCTGAAGATCGACGACAGCGAGGAGGGCTCCGGCGAGGTGCTGGCCCGCTCCAACGTCGTGCTCGAGGGCTATTGGGACAACCCGGAGGAGTCCGCCCGGTGCCTGGCCGACGGCTGGTTCCACACCGGCGACGGCGGCACCATCGGTGAGGACGGCTACCTGACCATCGCCGACCGCAAGAAGGACGTGATCATCACCGGTGGGGAGAACGTCTCCTCGATCGAGGTCGAGGACGCGCTGTTCTCGCACCCGTTGGTCGCCGAGGTCGCCGTGATCGGAGTGCCCAGCGAGAAGTGGGGCGAGACGATCAAGGCGCTGGTGGTGCTCGCCGACGGTGGCGTCGCCGGCCCGGAGACCGAGGCCGAGCTGATCGCCTGGTGCAAGGAACGGCTGGCCGGCTACAAGGCGCCGACCTCGGTGGAGTTCCGCGACGAGCTCGCCCGCACCGCGACCGGCAAGCTGCAGAAGTTCAAGCTCCGTGAGGGCTACTGGAAGGACCGGGACCGTCAGGTGAACTGACGCCTGCGGCCACCCGGCCGAGGGTGACCTCCCAGCCCGCCTCGCGCCACGCCGCGGCGGTTCCCTCGGCCCAGCGGCTCCCCGACGCGGTCAGGATCGTCACCGCGGTCGGGTGGCGCGGTGGGCCGGGCGCCGGCAGGGGCGCGCCACTGATCGGGTCGTGGTCGTCGGCGGCATCGCGGCAGGTCACCGCGGCGAGGACCAGTCCGAGTCGGCGTTGGTGCAACGCCAGCGACAGCACGGCGACCCCTGAGCTGCCGTGCCCGACCAGGGTCAGCGCGCGGTCGGGGCGGGAGAGCCGGGCGGCTCCGACCGCGGCCAGGATGTCGGCGCGGGACAGGCCGTCGGGGAGCACCACGGGCGCACCGGCGTCCGCAGGGGCGGGCGCGGCGTCGTACGGCACGGGCCCACCGTAGGCTGTGCGCACCACACGTCCCGTGGAGCAGGAACCCGGTGAGACTCCGGGGCGGTTCCGCCACTGTGACCGCGTGGTCGACCTCGGTCGGCGACGCGCAGCCAGACACTGACCACGGGATGTCCGACCGATGAGGGGCGAGAACCCCGAGGAGGATCCGTGCGCACGATCGCGCTGCTGTCCACGTCCGACACCGACTTGCTCTCGGCCCGCGCCAGCGGCGCCGCCTGGACCTGGGCGAACCCGTCCCGCAGCGAGATCGGCGCCCTCGCCGCCGCGGCGGCGGCCGCGGACCTCGCCGTGGTCCGGCTCCTCGGCTCCCCGCAGGAGTACGACGCGCTGCTGGCCGCGCTGCACGCGACCGGCACTCCGCTGGTGGTGCTCGGCGGCGAGGCCGCCCCCAGCGCGGAGCTGATGGAGCGCTCCACCGTGCCGGTCGGCGTCGCGGCCGAGGCGCACCGCTACCTCGCCGAGGGCGGCCCGGCCAACCTGGCCCAGCTGCACGCCTTCCTGGGCGACACCGTGCTGCTCGAGGGGGACGGGTTCGAGCCGCCCGCGCAGATCCCCACCTGGGGGCTCGAGGAGCGGCCGACCCCGCCGACGGGTGACATGACGGCCGGGCGGGCCCGGGTCGGTGTGCTCTACTACCGGGCCCACCAGGCCAGCGGCAACACCGACTTCGTGCATGCGCTCGCGGACGCGATCGACGCCACCGGGGAGGCGGTCGCCGTCCCGGTCTTCGCCGGCTCGCTACGGTCCGCGCCCGACGACCTGTTCGAGGCGTTGCGGGACCTGGACGCGCTGGTGGTGACCGTGCTGGCGGCAGGCGGCGCGACGCCGGCGGCCGTCTCGGCCGGCGGCGAGGACGAGAGCTGGGACGTCGAGCGGATCGCGGCCCTCGACATCCCGGTGCTGCAGGGGCTCTGCCTGACCGGGAGCCGCGCGGAGTGGGAGGAGTCCGACGACGGGGTCAGCCCGCTGGACTACGCCAACCAGGTGGCGATCCCGGAGTTCGACGGCCGGATCAGCACCGTGCCCTTCTCGTTCAAGGAGCTCGACGCCGACGGACTGCCGCACTACGTCGCCGACCCCGAGCGCTGTGCCCGGGTGGCCGGCATCGCAGTCAACCACGCGCGGCTGCGGAAGGTGCCGGTCGCGGAGAAGCGGATCGCGCTGATGCTCAGCGCCTACCCGACCAAGCACGCGCGGATCGGGAACGCGGTCGGCCTGGACACCCCGGTCAGCACCGTCCGGCTGCTCCGCCGGATGCGGGAGGAGGGCTATCACCTGGGCACCGACAACGTGGTCACCCGGATCCTCGACGACCCCGCCCATGCCGAGGACGAGACCGCCGCGGGAGACGCGCTCATCCACGCGCTGATCGAGGCCGGCGGCCAGGACGAGGAGTGGCTGACCGGGGCGCAGCTGAGCGACGCTCACGTCCGGGTCGGCCGGTCCGCCTACGACGCGTGGACGGCGGACCTCCCCGCCCGGCTGCGCGCGGAGGTGGAGGAGGCATGGGGCGCGTCGCCGGGGACCCTCTTCGTCAACGACGACGGCGAGATCGTGCTCGCCACGCTGCCGGCCGGGAACGTGGTGGTGATGATCCAGCCACCGCGCGGCTTCGGCGAGAACCCGGTGGCGATCTACCACGATCCGGATCTTGCTCCGAGCCACCACTACCTGGCGGCGTACCGCTGGTTGCGGGCCGGTGTCGCGGACGGCGGGTTCGGCGCCCACGCCGTGGTGCACCTGGGCAAGCACGGCTCGATGGAGTGGCTGCCCGGCAAGAACGCGGCGCTCTCGGCCGCCTGCGCCACCGACGCCGCCATCGCCGACCTGCCACTGGTCTACCCGTTCCTGGTCAACGACCCCGGCGAGGGCGCGCAGGCCAAGCGACGCGCCCACGCCACCATCGTCGACCACCTGGTGCCGCCGATGGCCCGCGCCGAGAGCTACGGCGACATCGCACGCCTGGAGGGGCTGCTCGAGGAGTACGACAAGATCTCCGCGATGGACCCGGCCAAGCTGGCCGCGATCCGCGGCGAGATCTGGCAGCTGATGCACGCCGCGGAGATGCACCGCGACCTCGGGATGGCCGAGCGCGGCGCCGACGACCGGCCGGACGACGAGACCTTCGACGACTTCCTGCTGCACGTCGACGGCTGGCTCTGCGAGATCAAGGACGCGCAGATCCGCGACGGGCTGCACGTGCTCGGGAACGCCCCGGCCGGGGAGGCCCGGGTCAACCTGGTGCTCGCCATCCTGCGCGCCGCCCAGGTCTGGGGCGGCGCCAGCAACGCGGTGCCGGGTCTGCGTCGGGCGCTCGGGCTCGCCGACGACGCCGACGCGCCGACCACCGACCGGGTCGAGTCCCAGGCGCGGGACCTGGTGCAGGCGATGGAGGACGCCGGATGGCACCCCGCCGCCGCCGACGGCCTGCACGAGGACCCCGAGGTACGACGCGTGCTGGCCTTCGCCGCGACCGAGGTGGTGCCCCGGCTGGACGGCACGGTGGCGGAGATGGACGCCGTTCTGCACGCGCTGGCCGGCGGGTTCGTCCGCTCCGGGCCGTCCGGTTCGCCGCTGCGCGGACTGGTCAACGTGCTGCCGACCGGTCGCAACTTCTACACCGTCGACCCGCGCGCGGTGCCGTCCCGACTGGCCTGGGAGACCGGGCAGGCGCTGGCCGACTCGCTGCTCCAGCGCTACCTCGACGACGAGGGCGACTATCCGAGCTCGGTGGGCCTCTCGGTGTGGGGCACGTCGGCGATGCGGACCTCCGGCGACGACATCGCCGAGGTGCTCGCACTGCTGGGCGTGCGGCCCGAGTGGGACGAGGCGTCCAAGCGGGTGCGGTCGTTGGAGGTGGTGCCGCTGGCGGAGCTCGGCAGGCCGCGGATCGACGTCACGGTGCGGATCTCCGGCTTCTTCCGGGACGCGTTCCCGCACGTCGTGACGATGCTCGACGACGCGATCGCGATGGTCGTCGACCTGGACGAGCCCGACGAGATGAACCACGTGCGCGCCCACGCCCGCGCCGACCTGGCTGAGCACGGTGACGCCCGTCGGGCGAGGACCCGGATCTTCGGGTCCAAGCCGGGCTCCTACGGCGCCGGCCTGCTGCAGGCCATCGAGGCGGGGTCCTGGCGCGACGACAACGACCTCGCCGAGGTCTACACCGCGTGGGGCGGCTTCGCCTACGGCCGCGACCTGGACGGTGTCGCGGCCGCCGACGACATGCGTGCCAACTACCGCCGGATCAAGGTGGCCGCGAAGAACCTGGACACCCGCGAGCACGACATCGCCGACAGCGACGACTACTTCCAGTACCACGGTGGCATGGTGGCCACCGTCCGGGCGCTCACCGGACGCGACCCGAAGGCCCTGGTCGGCGACTCGACCTCGCCGGACGCGGTCCGCACCCGCAGCCTGCAGGAGGAGACGAACCGGGTCTTCCGGGCCCGGGTGGTCAACCCCCGGTGGATCAGCGCGATGCAGCGGCACGGCTACAAGGGGGCGTTCGAGCTGGCCGCGACGGTCGACTACCTCTTCGGCTTCGACGCCACCACGGGCGTGGTGCACGACTGGATGTATGAGTCGCTGGCCAACTCCTACGTGCTCGACGCGGAGAACCAGGCCTTCCTCAAGCGGTCGAACCCGTGGGCGCTGCGTGGCATGGTGGAGAAGCTGCACGAGGCGGTCGACCGCAAGCTGTGGGCCGAGCCGTCCGCCCGGACGCTGGCTGCGCTGCAACAGGTCTACCTCGAGGTCGAGGGCGACCTCGAGGACCGGTGAGGTCGCGGTGAGCACACGCAGGGTGCGGGTGATCGGGATCGGCCCCGGCGGGGTCGACCAGGTCACCGTCGAAGCCGTCGCGGCGATGCGCTCGGTCGACTGGTTCCTGGTGCTCGACAAGGCGGCGTCGGTGCGCGACGGCGCACCGGACCCGCTGGTGCGGGCCCGGGAGGCGGTGCTCGCCCGTCACGTCGGACCGTCCGCGACGGTCGTGTACGTCGACGACCCGCCCCGCGAGCGTCGTACCGGGGCCGTGGGGGCCGATGCCGACTACCGGGCGGCGGTGGCGGCCTGGCACGACGCCCGCACCGAGAGGGTCGCCGACGCGATGGCGGCCCGTCCCGGCGACGTCGGGTTCCTGGTCTGGGGCGACCCGGCCTTCTACGACTCCACGCTCCGGGTGCTCGACCGGGTCGCGGACCTGCCGGCGTCGCGGACCGGCTCCGGGGAGGCCGTCGAGGTCAACGTGCTGCCGGGGATCTCCGCCCTGCAGCTGCTCGCTGCCCGGCACCGGATCGTGCTGCACGAGGTCGGCCACCCGCTGCACGTCACCACCGGCCGGGCGCTGCGCTCGGCGGTGGACGCCGGCCAGCGCAACATCGTGGTGATGCTCAACCGCGACCTCGACGAGCTCGAGCAGACGGACCTGGCCGCGTGGTCGCTGTGGTGGGGCGGCAACCTGGGGACCACCACCGAGCGCCTGGTCACCGGGCGGGTGGCCGAGGTGCTGCCGCAGGTGCGAGCCGCCCGGGATCGGCTGCGCGCGGCGGCCGGATGGGTGATGGACGTCTACCTGCTGCGCGCGCCGGAGGGGGAGCGATGAGCCTGCCCGATCGCGACGTGCTGCGGCCCCATGCGTTCGAGGGCCGCCGGTGAGTGCGCTGCTGGTCGCCGGGATGACCTCGGACGCCGGCAAGACCGTGCTCGTCACCGGGCTGTGCCGGGCGTTCGCCCGGCGCGGCATCCGGGTGGCGCCGTACAAGGCGCAGAACATGTCCAACAACTCGATGGTGGTGCCGCTCGGCGCCGACCCGTTCGACGGCCACGGCGAGATCGGCCGGGCGCAGTGGGTGCAGGCCCTCGCCGCGGGGGTGCCGCCCGAGGTCGCGATGAACCCGGTGCTGCTCAAGCCCGGCAGCGACCGGCGCAGCCACGTCATCCGGATGGGTCTGCCCGACGGTGAGGTCACCGCCCGGGACTTCGTGGACGGCCGCCGCCGGCTCGCCGCCGCGGCCTTCGACGCCTACGACGACCTCGCCGGCCGGTTCGACCTCGTGGTGGCGGAGGGCGCGGGGAGTCCGGCCGAGATCAACCTGCGCACCTCCGACTACGTGAACATGGGGCTGGCGCAGCACGGCCGGATCCCGACCGTGGTGGTGGGCGACATCGACCGCGGCGGCTGGTTCGCGTCCGCCTTCGGCACCGTGATGCTGCTCGACGCCGAGGACCGGGCCCTGGTCCGCGGCTTCGTGGTCAACAAGTTCCGCGGCGACGTCGACCTGCTGCGCCCCGGCCTCAGCGACCTGCAGGAGCGGACCGGCCTGCCGACCTTCGGGGTGCTGCCCTGGCACCCCGACCTCTGGCTGGACTCCGAGGACGCGCTCGACCTGGAGGGCCGCCGCGCCGCCGACGGAGCGCGACGGGTCGCGGTGGTCCGGCTGCCGCGGATCAGCAACTTCACCGACCTCGACGCGCTCGGGCTGGAGCCCGACCTGGACGTGAGCTTCGTCAGCGATCCCGGGCGACTGGCCGACGCCGACCTGGTCGTGCTGCCCGGCACCCGGGCGACGCTGGCCGACCTGGCCTGGCTCCGCGCCCGCGGACTCGACCGCGCCATCGCCCGCCACGTCGCGGCCGGTCGTCCGGTGCTGGGGATCTGCGGCGGGTGCCAGATGCTTGGGCGCCGGATCGAGGACCCGGACGGCGTGGAGGGCCCGGTGGGGGGCGCCGCCGAGGGACTGGGGCTGCTCGACCTGGTCACCCGCTTCACCCGGGACAAGCGCCTGGCCGTGCACGCGCCGGCCGGCTACGAGATCCACCACGGACGGATCGACGGCGAGACCCGCAGCGGCGGCGTGGTCGGCACGATGGTGCACGGCTCCCTGGAGGACGACCGGGTCCGCGCGGACTACCTCCACGAGATGCTCGGCGTGCGGTCGCGGGCCTCGTTCCCCGCCGCCCGAGCCCGGAGGCTGGACCTGCTCGGCGACCTGGTCGAGCAGCACCTCGACCTCGACGCGCTGCTGGAGGTGGCGGATGGCTGAGCGGACCGCCGCCGGCGCGGCGCCCCGCGTCCTGCTGCTGGGCGGTACGTCGGAGGCCCGCACGCTGGCCGAGCTGCTCGTCGGCGACGGGGTGGAGGTGGTCTCCTCGCTGGCCGGCCGCGTGGCCCGTCCCCGCCTGCCCGTCGGCGAGGTGCGGATCGGCGGGTTCGGAGGAGTGCCGGGGCTGGTGGCCGAGCTGGCGTCGTACGACCTGATGGTCGACGCCACCCACCCGTTCTCCACCGGCATGTCGGCCAACGCGGCGCAGGCCGCCCGCCGGACCGGGGTCGGGCTGCTGCGGCTCGAGCGGCCAGGGTGGGCGGACCGGACGGCACCCTCGTGGATCTGGGTCTCCACCCACGAGCAGGCGGCGACCGTCGCCGGCGAGCTGGGCAACCGTCCCTTCCTGACCGTGGGCGGCAGGAGCTCGGCCGGTTCGCGCCGGCGCTGGCGGAGAAGGAGGTGCTCGCCCGGGTGGTCGACCCACCGGAGGGGGAGATCCCGGCCGCCTGGCGGCTGGTGACCAGCCGCGGACCCTACGACCTGGACGGAGAGCGTGAGCTGATGCTCGACCACGGTGTCGACGTGGTGGTCACCAAGGACTCCGGCGGCGGCTACACCTGGCCCAAGATGGAGGCTGCCGCCGAGCTGGGGCTGCCCGTGGTGCTGGTGCGCCGTCCGGCGCCCGAACCCGACGTCGAGGTGGTCCACGACGTCGAGGCTGCGCGCAGGTGGGTGCTCAGCCGGCGTCCCTGAGGTCGTCCATCGCGACCACGCGCACCACCGTGTCCGTGGCGAGGTGGACGGGCCACCCGTCGCCGCGGACGGAGAGCTCGTGGGCCCAGGCCAAGTCGGCGGGCGTCAGTGCCGCGCCACCGGGGCGGGCGTAGAGGAACGCCAGCCGGTCCTCCGCCCGGTCGGTGAGGTGCTGGAAGCACCCCACCATGGTCGCCACGGTCCCCGGGTCGGGGCAGAGCGGCACGTCCTCCACCTTGGTGACGAAGCGGGCGGCGCCCCGGCGCAGGACCATCACCCACACCTGCGGCTCGGTGAAGCCCAGCTCGCCCATCATGGCGCGCCAGAGATGCTCCAGCGAGGCCTGGTCGACAACCGGTGGCATCTGGTCGGGCGGCAGCAGCGCCGGGATCTCGTGGTCGGTCATGACGTCCACTGTGCGCCTGTTCGCGGATCGCCGCAGGCGTTCTCCACAGGTGCTCCGAATCGGCTGCGTTCCGGACCCGGACCGCTGCCGAGTCTGCCGATCCGTCAGGCGACCTCGTCCACCACCAGCCGGTCGCCGACCGCGATCGGCCCGGCCTCGATCACGCGCGCGTAGATGCCGAAGTTGGCGCCGAGACCGAGGATGGAGGGCTGGCGTCCGCGATAGCCCTTGATCAGGCGGAGCGTCTGCAGGTCGGACTCGCCGGAGTCGGGGTGCCGGGTGGTGGCGGCGCAACGCTTGACCGGACCCTCGCACGAGAGGACCGCGCCGCCGACGCGGAGCCGGCGCCCGTCCCAACCGTCCTCCACGTGCGGGTCCTCGCTGGAGAAGTCGATCAGCATCCGGAACCGGCGAGCGTCCACCCCGTCGAGCCCGGCACGGTCCGCCAGCTCCCGCACCGAGGCGGAGCCGAGCAGGGTGACCGGTGCGACGTCGTAGGCGGAGTCACGGGCCTGCACCAGGCGGACCCGTCGGCCGACGGCCTCGGAGAAGAGCTCGCCCCACATCGGGTCGGTGACCGTGTCGGCCTCCAGCGTCCGGAGGCCGGACATGTCGGTGGCCACGGGTCGGTCGCGCTCGATGACGCCGGCCGCGACGACGTCGTCGCCGCGGCGGACCTCGAGACGGCGGGAGGACTCCTCCCACGACGCGCTCAGCTCGTAGAGCCCCTGGTTGCGGGTGCAGCTCTGCACCGTGCCGGCCTCGTCGACGAGGTAGAAGCGGCGGTCCCCGGCCGCGCCGGACGGGGTGAGCTCGACGGCATCGGGGTGATGCAGCCGCAGGCCCTTGACCGGAGTGGTCGACAGTCGGGTGATCAGGTGTTCGGTCGCCACGGGACCAGCCTGTCACGGGCGGGGCGCGCGGCGACGCCCGGCTCGGTGCTCACGCGTCGGTCACCCCCGGGCCGCCGCGCTCAACCCGGCCACGGCCAGCGCGCCGAGGTCCACGGCCAGCGCCAGCCTCCGCGCCCGGGACAGGTCGGCGACCTCGGGTGTCCGCCCGTCGCCCATCACCGCCCGATCCTCGACCCACTGGTCGCCGGGCGGTCCGTAGACGTTCCGGCCGCCGAGCCGGACGCCGAGTGCGCCCGCGAACGCGGCCTCCACCGGTCCCGCGTTGGGGCTGGGGTGGGCCGCGGCGTCCCGACGCCAGGCGCGCAGCGCGCCGGAGCGGTCCGGGCCGACCAGGCAGGTCAGCGCCGCCGACAGCCGGGAGCCCGGCAGGTTCAGTACGTCGTCGAGGCGGGCGCCGGCCCAGCCGAACCGCGCGTAGCGGGTGGACCGGTGACCGACCATGGCGTCGAGAGTGTTCGCGGCCCGGTGCGCCAGCAACCCCGGGACACCGGCCACCGCACCCCACACCAACGAGGAGACCACGGCGTCGGAGGTGTTCTCGGCCAGCGACTCGAGCGCGGCGCGAACGATCTCGGGCTCGGTCAGCCGGCTGGTGTCCCGGCCCACCAGGTTGCGCAACCGCCGCCGGGCCCCGTCCAGGTCGCCGGTGAGCAGCAGCGACTCCAGCGCCGCCACCTCGCGATCCAGCGACCTGCCACCGAGCACGGCCCAGGTCGCGGCGCCGACCAGCAGCGTGCGGGGGAGCGGTCGACGTACCTGCTCGGTCAGGGCGCCGAGGGCGATCGCGCCGCCGACGAGGACGCCGACGTGCACGGCGCCGGCCGGGCGGGAGTCCTGCCAGGTCCGCTGCTCCAGCACTCCCGCGACCCGTCCGAAGCCGGCGACGGGGTGGAGTCGCCGCGGATCGCCGAGCAGGCGGTCCGCGGCGAAGCCGAGCGCGAGACCGGCGGCCCGAGTCCCGGCGGCCCGACTCACAGGGTCGCGGCGAGCGCGCGGCGCCGGTCCTCCGCCCGGACGCGGTCGGTGAGGCGCCCGACGGACGCGACCAGGCCGACGCCGAGGGTGGCCCAGAGCGCGGCCAGGGTGAACAGCGAGGAGCGTCGGAAGTACCAGAGCGTGTCGGCGGGGAAGGCTCCCAGTTCGTTGACCGTGGGGAGCAGCGCGGCGGCGACACCGACCACCACCAGGTAGCCGAGGCCGGCCACGCCGACCGCGGTCCAGGGGTCGAGCCGGGTGCGCAGCCGGTTCGCGACCAGCACGGCCGCGATCATGGCGAGCACGGAGACCAGCAGCATCGCGAAGTACTCCGCGGTCCGGGACCCGATCGTGTCCCCGCTGCCGACGGCCGGAGGCGTCGCCGGGTACTTCAGGAACGGCACCAGAGCGACGGCGACGAAGCCGAGCCCGGCGACCAGCGCGGTGCTGGCGCGTGGCGACAGCGAGCCGAGCCGGCCGAGCGCGCCGGCGGCGGCCAGCGAGATCAGTCCGCCGAGCGCGGCGCCGATCGCCAGGGTGCCGGTCAGCAGCCCCCAGGACTTCTGGTTCTCCCGGGACACCTCGACCATGCCGGGCTCGTCGGCCTCGGCCTCCTCGGCGGCGATGTCGGCCGGGGTGGCGTCGGCGGAGGCGGCCTCCTCGAGCGCGATCGCGTCGTCGATGTGCGGCTCGCCGAGGGCGAAGGCGACCAGGAAGGCGATCAGGCCGGCGGCGAGGCCGGCGGCGAGGCCGCGGACCACGAAGGCGGCCGGCGTGAGGGCAGGGGTGTGCTGCGAGTCCACGACCGCAACCCCTCAGTGGCAGGGGTAGCCGAGCAGGTGGCGGGCGTCGTGCACCCACTCGTGCACGGCGTTGCCGGCCGGCAACGAGACGGCGCCCTGGTCGGCGCTGACGAAGAAGATGACCAGCATCGCGAGCAGGCCGACGAAGACCAGCCAGGTGCCGACCGCCATCAGCGGGACGGTGGGGAGCGCGACGGGCGAGCCGGCGACGGGGGCAGCAGACGACTGCGACATGAGTCCTCCTCAGGGATTCAGCGTCCCTGTCTCGACGTGGTGGAGTGTGCTCGCCGTCGGGTCTGACTCCACCACCCCTGGCCGGTCTCCCGGCCCGGAGGCGATGTCACAGTAGCGCGACTGTGCCGGACTTCCACCGGCTTCCTCGGGCGTGCCGGCTCAGCCTAGGGCATCGACGACAGCGCGTGCAGCAGTACGTCGCAGGTGTCCGGGGGCCGGACGGCGACCCGGATCCAGGTGTCGTCCAGACCGGGGAAGGTGTCCGCACGCCGGACCGCGATCCCGCGATGCCGCAGCACGTCGCGGACGCCGCGACCGGGCCGCGCCAGGACGAACGACGCGGCCGACGCGACGTGCTCCACCCCGAGGTCGGTCAGCCCGCGTTGCAGGTGGTCGCGCCACACCGCCACCGCCTCGGTACGACGCCGGGCCTCCGCCGCGGCCCAGGGACCCAGGCACGCCTCGACCGCGGCGGCGGCCGTGGTCGCCAGCGACCACGGCGTCTGGGCCCGACCGAGCGCGGCCACCGTCTCCGGCGGCCCGAGCAGGTAGCCGGCCCGAATCCCGGGGATGCCCCAGTGCTTGGTCAGCGAGCGGATCACCACCAGCCCGGCGCGGGACTCCCCGGTCAGGGAGGCGTCGGGGTCGTCGACGCAGTCCATGAAGGCCTCGTCCACGACGACCAGTCGGCCTGGGCGCAGCAGCGCACGGATCGTCTCCGGTGGGTGCAGCACCCCGGTCGGGTTCGTCGGGTTGCCGACGACCACGAGATCGGCGTCGGCGGGCACCGCCGCCGGGTCGAGCCGGAACGGCGCGGTGAGGACGTGCTCGGTGACCCGGTGACCGGCCTGCGCCAGCGCGGCGTGCGGCTCGGTGAACTGCGGGTGCACGACGACCGGGCGGCGCCACGGCCGGAGCCGGGACACCAGCGTGAAGGCCTCGGCCGCCCCGGCGGTGACCAGCACCTCCGTGCCGGGTCGCCGGTGGTGAGCGGCCACGGCGGCCGCGGCCCGGTCGGCGCTGGGGTAGCGATCGACCTCGTCCAGGGAGGCGAGCAGGGCGGCATCCAGCCACTCGGGACGGGGGCCGGCGAACACGTTCACCGCGAAGTCGAGGAGGCCGGTCCGGGCCTCCACGTCACCGTGGTGTCGCAGCGGGTCGGGGAGCGGATCGGGCTGTGGGCCGGGCTGCCGGTCGGGGATCGGGTCACGCACCGGCGCGCACCGCCTCGGCGAAGCGCGCGGCCAGCTGCGGGTGGCCGGCCCAGTGGGTGTGCAGGTAGGAGGCGTGCAGGGTGGCGGAGGCGAAGCCGACGACCTCCTGGTCGATCTGCCACGCGGGGGACGCGCCGGTGGGCGGACTGGTGGTGGTGCGGTGGAACTCGTGGCCGGTGACCCGCTCGCCGTGCCGGGTCAGCAGCGAGTCGGACACCGCGGTGGCGGTCGGATAACGCAGGGTGAGTCGCCCGCTCATCGCCGCGTCGGCCGGCAGCACGCCGGCCATCGGTGTGCCGTCGAGGCTGCGGCACAGGTAGAGCAGTCCGGCGCACTCGGCCACGGTCGGCATTCGGTCGGTGACGGCGTCGCGGATCGTCGTACGCAACCGCGTGTTGGCGGCCAGGGCCTTCGCGTGCTCCTCGGGGAATCCACCGCCGAGGTAGAGGCCGGCGGTGCCGGCCGGGAGGTCGGGGTCGGTGGTCGGGTCGAAGGTGACCACGTCGAGTCCGGCGGCGGTGAGCAGCTCGGTGGTCTCGGCGTAGTGGAAGCTGAAGGCGCGGCCGCCGGCCAGTGCGACGGTGGGCCGGGAGAGCGGCTCCGCCCGCGACCTCACCCCTGCCTCCACCTCCGGGTCCGGGACGGGCGCGCAGGGGCCGGGGTCCACGTGGCCGCGGTCAGCGGAGCTGCGCTGCCGGCGATGGCGAGGACCGCGTCCAGGTCGACGTGCTCGGCCACCAGGGCGCCCAGCCGCTCGACGACGGCGGCGGCGTCGCCGCGCTCGGCGGCGGTGACCAGCCCCAGGTGGCGTGACGGGGTCGCCACCTGTTCCTCGCGCGGGATCACACCGAGCACGGGCAGCCCGATCGAGTCGGCGACCTCGCGGGCGTGCCGCGGCGACCCGGCCCGGTTCAGGATCACCCCGGCCACGCGGACGCCGGGGTCCCAGGTGGCCAGCCCGTGCACCACGGCGCCGATCGTGCGGGAGGAGCGTGCGATGTCGACGACCAGCACCACCGGCGACCCGGTCAGCGCGGCGACGTGCGCGGTCGAGGAGAACCCCTGACCGCCGATCCGCCCGTCGAAGAGGCCCATCACGCCCTCGATCACCGCGACGTCGGCGGGAGTCGGCGTCCGCGCCCCGTGCCGCAGCAACGGCGCCACCAGCTCCTCGCCGACCAGGTGCGGGTCGAGGTTGCGGCCGGGGCGGCCGCAGGCCAGTGCGTGGTAGCCGGGATCGATGTAGTCCGGGCCGACCTTGTGCCCGCTGACGGTGCGCCCGGTGGCGCGCAGCGCGGCCATCAGGCCGGTCGCCACGGTGGTCTTCCCCTGACCCGTGGACGGCGCGGCCAGGACCACCCTCGGCAGCGCCGCCGGGTCTGCAGTGGAGTCCGCCGTGGAGTCCGCCGTGGAGTCCGCCGTGGAGTCCGCCGGGCTCACCACTCGATGCCTCGCTGGCCCTTCTGGCCGGCATCCATCGGGTGCTTGACCTTCGTCATCTCGGTGACCAGGTCGGCGGCGTCGAGCAGCGCGGGATGGGCCCGGCGCCCGGTCACCACCACGTGCTGGCGGCCCGGGCGCTGCGCCAGCGTGGTCGCGACGTCCTCGGCGTCCACCCAGCCCCAGTGGATCGGGTAGGTGAACTCGTCGAGCACGTAGAGGTCGTGGGTCTGCGCGGCCAGCCGGCGCTTGATCTCCGCCCACCCCTCGGCCGCGGCCGCGGCGTGGTCGGCCTCGGTGCCCTCCTTGCGACGCCAGGACCAGCCCGACCCCATCTTGTGCCACTCCACCGGGCCGCCCTCGCCGGTCTCCTCGTGCAGCACGCCGAGGCGCTCCAGCACGGTCTGCTCGCCGATCCGCCACTTCGCGGACTTCACGAACTGGAAGACGCCGATCCGGAACCCCGCGTTCCAGCCGCGCAGGGCCAGGCCGAACGCGGCGGTCGACTTCCCCTTGCCGTCACCGGTGTGCACCATCAGCAGCGGACGGTTGCGGCGCTGGCGCGTGGTCAGGCCGTCCTCGGGTACGGCGACGGGCTGTCCCTGTGGCATCAGTGGCTCCAGGTCTCGTGGTGCACGGCGTCGGCCAGCGGTCGCCGCGAGCGCCAGCCGTGCCGTTCCAGGTCGGGGACGTCGGCGAGGTGGGTGACCGTGCCCAGGCACAGCCAGGCCACCGGGCGGACCTGCGCGGGGATGTCGAGCAGTCCGCGCAGGAACTCCTCGCGGTAGAACGAGACCCAACCGAGGCCGAGGCCCTCCGCGGTCGCCGCCAGCCACAGGTTCTGGATCGCCAGCACGGTCGAGTAGAGCCCGGTGTCGGCGATCGTGCGCCGGCCCAGCACGTTCGGCCCGCCGCGGCGCTGGTCGTGGGTGACCACGACGCCGATGCTCGCCTCCCGGATGCCCTCGACCTTGATCCGGTCGAAGGTGGCCCGCCGCTCGGGGTCGAGGTCGTCGGCGAACGCCGCGCGCTCGGTCGCCACGTGCTGGGCGAACGTCTCGCGGGTGGCCGTCGAGGTCACCAGCACGAAGTCCCACGGTTGGCTCATCCCGACACTCGGCGCGCGATGGGCCGCCTCGAGGACCCGGGTGAGCACCTCGGGGCCAACGGCTCACCGGTGAACTCGGCCCGCACGTCGCGGCGGCGGGCGATCACGTCGTAGAGCGGATGCGTCATGCGGCGCGCTGCCGGGCGGCGTCCACGAGCAGCTCGGCGCTCACCTCGGCGACCGGCACGTGCTCGGCGCCGAGCCGGTCGGCGAGGATCCGGGCCAGCCCCAGCCGCATCGGACCGGCCTCGCAGTCGACCACCAGCGCGGCCACGCCGCCGTGGGCCAACCGGTCGGCGGAGGCGCGGGAGCGTTGCACCGGGTCGCGGCCGGCGGTGGCGCGGCCGTCGGTGACCACCACCAGCAGCGGACGCCGGCGCGGGTCGCGCAGCGCCTCGACCCGGAGCAGCTCGACCGCCGCGTCCAGCCCCTCGGCCAACGGAGTGCGTCCGCCCGCGGGCAGCTCGTCGAGCCGGCGGGCGGCCACCTCGACCGAGCCGGTGGGCGGCAGCAGCACCTCGGCGGACTCGCCGCGGAAGCTGATCACCGCCACCTTGTCGCGGCGCTGGTAGGCGTCCATCAGCAGGCTGAGCACGGCGGTCTTCACCTGCTCCATCCGCCGCCGGGCGGCCATCGACCCGGATGCGTCGACGCAGAACAGGACCAGGTTGGACTCCTTGCCCTCCCGGACCGCGGTGCGCAGGTCCTCGACCTCCAGGCGCAGGCGGTCCGTCGACCCGGGTCGACGGCCCCGTCGCACCTGGTGCGGTACGGCGGCGCGGATCGTCTCGCTGAGGTGGATGCCCCCGGTGCCGGCGCCGGGAACCCGCGCCGTCGCCCCGACCCGGCGTCCGGTGCTGGTCACCGCCCGGCTACGGCGGCCCGAGGTGCCCTGTCCGACGCCGGTCACGGTGAACCGGCGGGTGCGGAACGCCTCGCCCGCAGCGGACGTCGCGGTGCGGTCGGAGGTCGCATCGTCCGACTCCTGGCCGGGAGCGCCCGGCGCGCCGGACGCGTCGCCCGTGCCGTCCTGCCCGCCCGGGTCGGCGCCGTCGCTCGTGCTGTCCGTCCCGCCGCCGTCCGTCCCGCCGGCGTCCGGCCCACCGCCTCCCGGCGGCTCCGGATCGTCGTCGGGACCCTGGGGCTCCCCGGGCTCCTCCGGTCCGAGCACGTCGTCGAGCAGGTCGTCGTCGAAGCCGGGGGAGTCGAACGGGTTGCGGCGGCGCCGGTGCGGCAGCGCCAGCCGGGCCGCCACCCGGATGTCGGCGTCGGTGACCTCGGTGCGGCCGCACCAGGCGGCGTGCGCGGCCGCGGTCCGGGCGGTGACGATGTCGGCGCGCAGTCCGTCGACGCCGAACGCCGAGCAGACCTCGGCGATCCGCACCAGGACGCTGTCGTCGAGCTCCACCGAGGCGAGCAGGATCTGGGCGGTCGCGATCCGCTCGCGCAGCCGTGCCGAGGCACCGTCGTAGCGGCGGGCGAAGGCGGCCGGGTCGGCGTCGTGATCGATCCGTCGGCGCACCACCTCGGCGCGGGCCTTCGCCTCGCGCGGAGCCGCGACCTCGACGGTGAGGCCGAACCGGTCGAGCAGCTGGGGCCGCAGCTCGCCCTCCTCGGGTTCATCGTGCCGACCAGCACGAACCGCGCGGGTGGGCGATCGAGACGCCGTCACGCTCCACGGTCACCCGGCCCATCGCGGCGGCGTCGAGCAGCACGTCCACCAGGTGGTCGTGCAGCAGGTTGACCTCGTCGACGTAGAGCACGCCGCGGTGAGCGCGGGCCAGCAGCCCCGGCTCGAACTCCGCGCGGCCCGCGGAGAGTGCGGACTCCAGGTGCAGCGAGCCCAGCACCCGGTCCTCGGTCGCGCCGACGGGCAGCTCGACCAGACGCACCGGGCGGCTCTCCTGCGCCGTGCCGGCCGGGAACGGGCCGTCCGGCGACGCGTCGGCCTCCCCGTTGCCGGGGTCGGAGGAGAACCGGTCACCGGCCAGCACCCGGATCGGCGGCAGCACGTCGGCCAGGCCGCGCACCGCGGTCGACTTCGCGGTGCCCTTCTCGCCGCGCACCAGCACGCCGCCGATCGCCGGCGAGAGCGTGGTGAGGACGAGGGCGAGGCCCATGTCGTCCAGACCGTCAGGGGTCTCGGGGTCGCAGCCCAGGACGGCTGCGAAGGGGTAGTTCACTGGCATGGGAGGCTCCCGCTCGTGTGCCGTCGGATCGCCCCGAGGCCGGTCTTCGGACTTCCGGCGTCGAGCGCCGGTCACCGCAGCGGGCCTGTGCCGGACTCTCACCGGCTTCCCAGATTCTCCCCTTCCGCTGGTGGGCGGTCGGGGCACCTCGTGGCTCGGGGAGCACGATAGCGTCCGTGCCCGTGTCCGATCCCGCCGCGTCCGTCCCCGACCCGCACAGCGCCGAGCCGATCCGGGTCGTCGCCGTCTTCGTCCGGGACCTCGCGGGGCGGATCCTGACCGTCCGCAAGCGCGGCACGGACGCGTTCATGCAGCCGGGTGGGAAGCCGGAGCCGGGGGAGTCGCCGGAGCAGACCGGCATCCGCGAGCTCGCCGAGGAGCTCGGCGCCGAGCTCGCCGACCTGCGGCTGCTCGGCGAGTGGACCGCGGCCGCCGCCAACGAGGCCGGTCGCCTCGTCCAGGCGGTGGTGTTCAGCGCCCGGCTGGTCCGGATGTCCGGGGTGCAGGCGGAGATCGAGGAGCTGCACTGGTACGACCCCGCCGCTCCGGACATCCCCGCCGAGCGGCTGGCCCCGCTGCTCCGCGACGTGGTGCTGCCGTGGGTCGGCCCGCCCCCGCCGGTCACCGTGGTCGGCATCGGGGCCGACGGGCACCTCGCCCCGGGTGCCGCCGAGGCGGTCGCCGACGCCGAGGTGCTGCTCGGCGGCCGCCGCCACCTGTCCCTGGTCCCCGAGCGGCCCGACCAGGTCCGCCGCCCCTGGCCCTCGCCGCTGGCCGAGGCGTTGCCGTCGCTGCTGGCCGAGGTGGCCGAGCGGCGCGTCGTCGTGCTCGCCTCCGGCGACCCCCTGCTCTCCGGGATCGGTACGACGCTCGCCTCCCTGGTGGGCAACCGGCTCCGGCTGCTCCCGACGGTGTCGTCGGTCGCGCTGGCCCGCGCCCGGACCGGGTGGTCGGCCGAGGAGACCGAGGTGGTCACCGTGGTCGGCCGCGACCTCGACGTCCTGCGACGCCAGCTCGCCCCCGGCCGACGGCTGCTGGTGCTCTCCTCGGACGAGCACACCCCGGCCGCGATCGCGCAGCTGGTCCGCGAGGAGGGCCACGGCGGCACGGAGGTCGTCGTGCTCGGCGACCTGGGCTCGGCGGCGGAGAGCCGGGTCGCGGCCCGTGCCGCGGAGGAGGCGTTCTGGGCCGAGGCGCGGCTGCCGCGGCTGAACGTGGTCGCGCTCGAGGTCGTCGGGCCGGCCGGCAACAGCTGGTCGACCGGACTGCGCGACGAGCTCTTCGAGCACGACGGCCAGCTGACCAAGCGGGACGTCCGGGCCGGTGCGCTGTCCCGGCTCGAACCCGCCCCGGGCCTGCTGCTGTGGGACGTCGGCGCGGGAGCCGGATCGGTCGGCATCGAGTGGATGCGGGCGCACCCGACCTGCCGCACCATCGCCGTCGAGGCCGACGCCGAGCGTGGCGCACGGATCGACCGCAACGCGGCGCGGCTCGGCGTGCCCGGTCTCGAGGTCGTCGTCGGCCGGGCTCCCGACGCGCTGGGCCCGCTGCCCACCCCGGACGCGATCTTCGTCGGCGGCGGAGCCACCGCGGCCGGCCTGATCGACCGCTGCGCGCACCGGCTGCGGCCCGGTGGGCGCCTGGTGGTCCACGGGGTCACGGTGGAGACGGAGGCGGAGCTGCTGGCGTCGTACCGTCGGCTGGGCGGGGAGCTGACCCGGATCTCGGTGGAGCGCGCCGAGCCGCTCGGCACCTTCACCGGCTTCACCCCGGCCCGCGCGGTCACCCAGTGGGCGTGGACCAAGCCCGTCCCCGAGCCGACCACCGACGGGAGCGTGGACCGATGAGCGTGCACTTCGTGGGCGCGGGGCCCGGCGCCGCCGACCTGATCACCTTGCGGGCCGCCGGCCTGCTCGCCGCCGCGGACGTGGTGCTCTATCCGGGCACCTACCTGGACCGGGAGGTGCTCGGCCACTGCCGCAGCGACGCCCGTCTGGTCGACACCCAGGACCTGGACCTGGACCGGATGACCGCGGTGATGGTGGAGGCCGACGCGGCCGGGCAGGACGTGGTGCGGCTGACGTCGGGCGACCCGTCGCTCTACTCCGCGCTGCACGAGCAGACCCGACGGCTCGACGCCGCCGGGGTCGCCTGGGACGTCACGCCGGGGGTGCCGGCCTACGCCGCGGCGGCCGCGCGGGTGGGTCGCGAGCTCACCGTGCCGCTGGTCAGCCAGTCGGTGGTGCTCACCCGGACGCAGGCGCGCTCGACCGCGATGCCGACCACCGAGTCGCTCGCCGCGTTCGCGGCCACCCGGGCGACCCTGGTGCTGCACCTGGGCATCACCCGGGTGCGAGAGCTGATGGCCGAGCTGGCCGCGCCCTACGGCACCGACTGCCCGGTGGTCGTCGTCCACCGCGCCAGCCAGCCCGAGGAGCAGGTGCTGCGCGGCACCGTCCTCGACATCGCGGACCAGGTGGAGCGCGCCGGGCTGCGCCAGGCGGCGGTGATCCTGGTCGGCCGGGCGCTGGCCGGACCGGAGGCGCCGGGTGCGGGGGAGTCCTTTCTCTACTCCGCGGACCGGGAGCGCTCGACGCGCGACTCCCCGACGCAGGAGTCCGCGCGCCGGTCGCGGTGAGTCACCGCTCCACGAACCTCGGCGTCCAGACCGCCCCGCCGGGGGTCACCCGGGTCGACGAGGCGCCCACGATCAGCAGGCACTTCATGTCGATCGCGGCGACGTCCACGGCGCCGAGGGTGGTCACCGTCAGCGACTCCTCGGCGCGTCCGATGTCGCGGCCGACGACGACCACCGTGTCGGCGCAGCGGTGCTCGAGCAGCACCTTGACCGCATCGGCCACCTGCTCGCGCCGGGAGCGGGACGCGGGGTTGTAGATGCCCAGCACGAGGTCGGCCTCGGCGATCGCGCGCAGCCGTCGCTCCACCACGGTCCAGGGCTTGAGCCGGTCGGAGAGGCTGACCACGGCGAAGTCCGCCCCGATCGGGGCGCCCGCCCGGGCCGCGACCGCCTGGATGGCGCTCACGCCGGGCAGGACCCGTACCTCGACCTCGGTGTACGCCGGGTCCTCGGCCGCCTCGAACACGGCCGCAGCCATCCCGAAGACGCCGGCGTCGCCGCCCGAGACGACCGCGACCCGCTCCCCGGCCAGCGCCAGGTCGAGCGCCTGTCGCGCCCGATCCACCTCCACGGTGTTGCCGGAGGCGTGCCGGGTCAGGCCGCGGCGCTGCGGCACCCGGTTGACGTACGGCGCGTAGCCGACCACGTGGTCCACCTCCGCCAGTGCGGTGGCGACCTCGGGGGTGAGCCAGGCGTCCGGTCCGGGGCCGAGACCGACCACGAGGAGGGGGGCCGAGGCCGGCCCCGGCCGCGCCTCGTCCGCGGTCCGCGCACCCACCTCCGTCCGGGCCTCCCGGCCGCCGCGGAGCCGGTCCGCGGTGCGGGCCGGCGCGGTGTCGCCGCGGAGCCGGTCCGCGGTGCGGGCCGGCGCGGTGTCGCCGGGCACCACGACGAGGGAGAAGTAGGGGACCGAGGCCGGGTCGACCTCGGCCACCGGGCGCCACTCCTGCTCGGGCATCGAGGCGCGCTCGACGTACCAGGCGCCGTCGAGGCGGCCGGCCTGCTCCAGGGCGCTGCGCACCGCGGGGAAGGTGCGGCCGAGCTTCATGATCACCGCGCCGTCGGTGTCGGCGAGGCGCCGGGCGAGCTCGGCCTCGGGGAGCGTGCCGGGCAGCACGGTGAGCACGTCCTTCTGCCGGACCAGCGGCGCGCCGACCGCCGCGGTGGCCGCGGAGAACGCCGGCACCCCCGGGACGACCTCGGTGCGGTAGCGGTCGGAGAACCGGTCGTGCAGGTACATCGAGGAGCCGTAGAAGAGCGGGTCGCCCTCGGCGAGCAGGACCACGTCCCGGCCGGCGTCGAGGTGGGCGGAGAGCCGGGTGGCGCACTCGGCGTAGAAGTCGGCCAGCGCGCCGGCGTAGCCGCCGGGATGGTCGGTGGTGCCGGTGGTCACCGGGTAGCGCAGCTCCTCCTCGCGTGCGCCGGCCGGGATCAGATCGGCGGCGATGCGGCGCGCGTGGGACTGCTTGCGCACCCCGGCGTGGTAGGCCACCACCGCGGCCGCCCCGATCACCCGGGCCGCCTTGAAGGTGATCAGCTCGGGGTCGCCGGGGCCGATCCCCACCACGGTGAACGCCCCGGACCCGCCCGGGCCGTTCACTCCGCCTCCCGGGCCAGCGCGTTGACCGCCGAGGAGGCCATCGCGGAGCCGCCACGCCGGCCCCGCACGGTCACGTAGGGCACGTCGATGCCGTGCTCGGTGGCGAGGTCGACCAGGGCCTGCTTGGACTCCGCTGCGCCGATGAAGCCGACCGGGCAGCCGATGATCGCCGCCGGTCGCGGGGCACCGTCGACCAGCATCTCCAACAGGTGGAACAGCGCGGTGGGCGCGTTGCCGATGGCGACCACGGCGCCCGCCAGGTGGGGCTCCCAGAGCGACACCGCCGCCGCCGTGCGCGTCGTGCCCCACGCCGCGGCCAGCCCCGGCACCTCGGGCTCGGTCAGGAAGCAGTGCACCGCGTTGCCCGCGGGCAGGCGGCTGGCGGTGACGCCCATCGCCACCATCCGGGCGTCGCAGAGCACCGGCGCGCCCGCCGCCAGCGCCGCGCGCCCCGCGTCGCCGAGGCGCGGGTGCACCACCAGGTCGCGGGTCAGGTCGGTCTGGCCGCTGCCGTGGATCATCCGGACCGCGACCTTCTCGGCGCTGGCCGGCACCCGGCTCAGGTCCGCCTCCCGGCGGATGGTGGCGAACGAGTCCAGGTAGATCGCGGGGCCGTCGGCGACGTAGTCGTAGCGGCGGGTCGGTGGGGTCATCGGCTCTCCTCCTCGGGGACGAGCACCCCGCCGAACGGAGTGAGCACGACCAGGTCGGTGGTGGTCGCCCAGTCGGCGACCAGGGCGGCGTGGATCGCGCCGTCGGGATCGATCGGGACGTGGCGGCCGCCCGGCACCGGGCCGAACGGGAGGGCGGGCGCGCGGACCTCGGCCCCCGGCTCGGCCGGTACCGCGGGCGCCAGCGGGGTGGTCAGCTCGGCGACGTGCCAGGCCGCGCCCGGCCCGGCGCCGCGCCGGCACAGGAACTTCCGGGCGAGGTCGACCAGAGCGGCCGGGGCCCGGGGGCGGGCAGCACGGCGCCCCATCCGGTGCCGACCCGCAGCTGCACCCGGTCCGCGTCCAGCGCGACCAGGCCGAGATCGCGGTGCCGGTCGGCCAGGTCGCCGCGACCGTCGTCCAGGGTGAACAGGAAGCGCCCCGGCAGGCCGGCCAGGTCCGGAGCGGCCAGCAGCGCGGCGTCCAGGTCGGCCAGCACCGGGGTCAGGTCGGCGCGACCACCGGCCAGCCCGGTCTGCGGGGAGACCAGCACGTTGCGGGCCAGGTCGTGGGCGCGCGAAGGGAGCAGGCCGGTGGCCTCGATCGCGGCCACCACCTCCTCGGGCAGCCGGACCTCGACGCCGTCATCGGTGCTGCCGGTGATCGTCGGGAAGGCGCGGAGCTGGAGGTTGGCGCGGCCGGTCAGGCGGACCAGCCCGTCGCCGTACCGGGTGGCGACGTCGACCAGCGCGCGCAGCGCCGGCACCGGGAGCCGACCGCCGGGCACCCGCACCCGCACCAGCGCGCCGTCGGCGGCCGGCCACGGCCGGAGCACGCCGGGGCAGCGGTCCGGTCTGGCTCGCACCATGGTGTGTCCTTCGAGGTCCGGACCCCCGCGCGGCCCGCGTTCCGACCTCGCGACGGATGCCGCAAGGGCCAGCAGGTCTTCGGACTCGGGATCCACCGGTGCGGAGCGCCTTCCCAGGCCCGTCCTCGCGTCGGGGCCCAGTGGCTTCGTGCTCCGCCCGTCACCCATACCGCTGCGCGTCAGTCCCGGATTCGCACCGGGTTCCCTGACCTCTCGGAGGTCGACTGGCACGGCCACGGTAGTGCCTCGATACGCTGCTGCGCATGCCGGCCCTCTCCGATCTGCTCGACCTGATCCACACCTGGTACCCACCGGCCACCGCGGAGGAGTGGGACGCGGTGGGCCTGGTGCTCGGCGATCCGGAGCGCGAGGTGAGGCGGGTGATGTTCGCCGTGGACCCCGCTCCGGCCGTGGCCGCCGAGGCCGCCGACTGGAAGGCCGACCTGCTGGTGGTCCACCACCCGCTCTTCCTCAAGCCGGTCCACGGGTTCGCCGCGACCACACCCAAGGGACGGACCCTGGCCACCCTGGCCGGTGCCGACTGCGCCCTGCTGACCGCCCACACCAACGCGGACCAGGCCGCCGACGGCGTCTCCGAGGCGCTGGCCGGCGCCCTCGGGCTGACCGACCTGGCGCCGATCCTCAGCGCCCCCGGTGAGCCGGTGGACAAGCTGACCGTCTTCGTGCCCGCCGACGCCGCCGCGCCGGTCCGCGCCGCGATCGCCGAGGCCGGCGCCGGCCGGATCGGCGACTACGAGTTCGCCTCCTTCACCTCCGCCCCCGGCCAGGGGCGGTTCCGGCCGCTGCAGGGTGCCCACCCGATGATCGGCACCATCGGCGAGATCGAGACCGTCGAGGAGGTGCGGGTGGAGGCGGTGCTCGGCCGCTCGGTGCGCACCGCGGTGGTCCGCGCGATGCTTGCCGCGCACCCCTACGAGGAGCCCGCCTACGACGTGAGCGAGCTCGCCGACCCCGGCACCACCCGCACCGGCACCGGGCGGGTGGGCTCGGTCGCCGCGACCACCCTCGGCGAGTTCGCGGAGACGGTGGCCGAGGCGCTGCCCACCACCCACCACGGGGTCCGGATCGCCGGTGATCCCGGCCGGCCGGTGCGGCGGGTCGCGGTCTGCGGCGGGGCCGGAGACTTCCTGCTCGACCGGGTGGCCGGCAGCGACGTCGACGTCTACCTGACCAGCGACCTGCGCCACCACCCGGCCGCCGAGTTCGTGGAGCGGGGCGGCCCGGCGCTGATCGACGTGGCCCACTGGGCCGCGGAGTGGACCTGGTTGCCGGTGGTCGAGCGCAAGCTCCGCGACGCCCTCGGTGACGCCGTCGAGACCCGGGTGAGCCGGACCGTGACCGATCCTTGGACAATGAGACTGTGAGCGCAGTGAGGGGCACCCGATGAAGGCCGAACCGTCCGCGCAGCTGCGGCTGCTGGAGCTGCAGGAGGTCGACGCCCGCGTCGACCAGCTGCGCCACCAGAAGGCGAACCTGCCGCAGACCGCGGAGATCGCCGCACTGACCGCGCGTCGTACCGAGACCCAGGGATGGATCCGCGACGAGCAGATCAAGGTCGACGACCTGACCGCCGTGCAGGAGCAGGCCGACCGCGACGTCGAGCAGGTCAAGGCGCGCCGCAAGCGCGACCAGGACCGGATCGACGCAGGGCTGATCGGCAACCCCAAGGACCTCGAGCGGATGCAGCACGAGCTGGAGAGCCTGGACCGCCGGATCTCCACCCTGGAGGACGAGGAGCTCGAGGTGATGGAGCGCCTCGAGCAGGCGCAGACCGGTCTGGCGCAGCTGCGCAGCGACCTCGACGAGGTCGATCGTCAGCTCGACGCGCTGACCACCGAGCGCGAGGAGCAGACCGCGGCTCTGGAGGAGCGGATCGGGGAGACGGGCGAGCGGCGTGCGCCGATCGTCGCAGCGATCCCCGACGACCTGCTCGCGCTCTACGAGAAGCTGCGCACCACCCGCAACGGGGTCGGCGCCGCCCTGCTCCGCGCCCGCCGCTGCGGCGCCTGCATGCTCACCCTCGACGCCGCCGAACTGGCCGCGATCCGTGGACGCGCCGCGGACGACGTGGTGCGCTGCGAGGAGTGCTCCCGGATCCTGGTCCGCAACGAGGAGAGCGGGCTCTAGGGCGGCAGCCGATGAGCGATCCGCGCGGCGGAGCGTCGACGACGCTGGTCCTGGTCCGGCACGGGGTCACCACGCACACCTCCGGGCGCCGGTTCTCCGGGGGCCTGGGGGGCGACAACCCGCCGCTCTCCGACGAGGGCCGGGACCAGGTCGGCCACACCGCCGCCTGGTTGGGCGAGCTGGGCGACCGGCTCGACGCCGTCATCGCCTCCCCGGTACGCCGCACCCGCGAGACCGCCGACCTGATCGCGGCCCGGCTGGGGCTGGAGGTCACCGAGGAGCCGGCGTTCGCCGAGATGGAGTTCGGCTCGTGGGACGGCAAGTCCTTCGCCGAGGTCGCCGCCGCGGACCAGGCGGGGATGGATGCCTGGTTCAGCGACCTGACCGCCGCACCGCACGGCGGGGAGTCCTTCCACGACGTGCACCGCCGGGTGCTGCTCGGCCTGGGGCGCGTCCTCGACGCGCACGCCGGAGGCACCCTGGTGGTCGCCTCGCACGTCACCCCGATCAAGACGCTGGTCGGGCACGCCGTCGGCGCGCCGCTGGAGTCGCTGTTCGCCTTCGAGCTGGCCCCGGCCTCGGTGTCGGTGGTCGCCTTCCACCCGGACAGCAGCGTGCAGGCCGGCTACCGGGCGTCGCTGCGGATGTTCAACGCGCTGCCGCCCGGTCGTCGTACGTTGCTCGACACCGGGCGCTGGTAGTCGCGTCGCCGGGGCCCAGACGCCGACCATCCAGCCGCCGGCCGTTCAGTCGCCGGTCTCAGTCGCCGAGGACGCGACGCAGGTAGGCGTTGGTGAAGACCCGATCCGGGTCGAGCCGGTCCCGCAGCGCCAGGAAGTCGCCGAAGCGCGGATAGAGATCGGCCAGCCCGTCGGCCTGCCGGGTGTGCAGCTTGCCCCAGTGCGGCCGGCCGTCGTGCGCCTTGACGACCTCCTCCATGAGCGCGAAGTACGCCGCGTGGTCGGCGTCGCGGTGGGTGTGGAAGGCCAGGTAGAAGGAGTCGCGACCCGACGCGGTCGACAGCGGTACGTCGTCGGCCGGCGCCACCCGGATCTCGACCGGGAACGAGACCCGCAGGCCGGAGGCCTCGAACACCCGGCGGCACTCGCGCAGCGCCGGCAGACCGGCCTCGCGGGGGACGGCGTACTCCATCTCCCGGAAGACGACGTCGCGCGAGGTGGTGAACACCCGGTGGGCGACGTCGGTGTAGGTCCGCGGCCCGAGCAGGCGGGCGGCCAGCCGGTTCGCCTGCGGGATCGCCGCGGGTGCCCGGTTCAGCGCCGCGGTCTGCACCCCGAACAGGGTGTTGGAGAGGAACTCGTCGTCCAGCCAGCCGCGCCAGCGGGCCAGCGGCTCGGCCGCGGAGAGGTCGGTGCCCATCCGGGTGTTGCGCTTGGTGAGCAGCCGGTCGGTGTGCGGGAACCAGTACATGTCCAGGTGGTCGGAGTCGGCGACCATCCCGTCGAAGGAGTCCAGCCCCTCGTCCCAGCCCATCGGCTGCTCGACGGCCCGCAGCAGGAACAGCGGCTCGACCGCGAAGGTGATCATGGTGAGGACGCCGAGCGCGCCCAGCCCGACCCGGGCGTGCTCCAGGATCTCCGGGTTCTGCGTGGCGTCGGCCCGGACCACCTCCCCGGTGCCGGTCACCAGCTCGAGGCCCACCACCTGCGCAGCCAGACCGGCGGCCCGGCCACCGGTGCCGTGGGTACCGGTGGAGATCGCGCCGGCCAGGGTCTGCTCGGCGATGTCGCCCATGTTGTGCAGGCTCAGGCCCAGCCGCTCCAGCGTGGCGTTGAGGACCTTCAGCTGGGTGCCGGCCCGGGCGGTGACCGTCATCGCCGCACGGTCCACCGCGACGATCCCGGTCATCGCGTGGGGGAGCAGCTGGACGTGCTCGGGCCGGGCGATGGCGGTGAAGCTGTGGCCGGTGCCGGCGGTCTTCACGGTGCGGCCGGCCTCGCGCGCCCGCACCACCTCGGCGGCCACCTCGGCGGCATCGGTGGGCGTGCACACCTCCAGGTCGCTGGCGTGCTCCAGACCCGACCAGTTACGCCACGACGCCGGGTTCTGTGCCCGCTGCGAGGTCCTCATGGGAACGCACCGTAGTGGGTACCCGCACCAGGGTCGCCCCCAGGAGGGCGATCGCGCCGCCCGCGAAGCAGACCAGGTACGCCGGCGAGGCGCCGCCGTGGTCGATCACCACTCCGGCGACGGCGGCTCCGGGCGCGAGCCCGGCCGCGATCCCGGTCTGCAGGAAGGCCATCCCCTCGGTCATCCGGGAGGTGGGCAGCACCTGCTCGGCGAGCGACATCGCGGCGATCAGCGTCGGGGAGATGGCGAAGCCGCCGACCAGCAGCACGAGTGCCATCACCGGCAGCGAGGGCACCACGAAGAGCGGCGCCATCGCCAGGGCCATCGCCAGCGCTCCCCAGCGCAGCCGGGTCGCCGCGCTGCTGCGCCAGGTGACCGCGCCGGAGATCAGGCCCGCGAGCAGGCTGCCCAGCGCCCAGATCGCCAGCAGGAACCCGGCCGCGCCCTTGCTGCCCTCCTCCTCGGCGAACGCGACGGTGGTCACCTCGGCCGCGCCGAAGAGCACCCCGAGGGAGGCCGTCACCAGGGTCAGCGGCGCGATCGCGCCCCACGGGATCGGAGCGCGGGCGGTGCGCACCTCGACGTGCGGGTGCGGCGGGGGCGCGGTGCTCCGCAGCAGCGCGAAGACCCAGGTCCCGAGCAGGCCGCTGACCAGCGCCGCCAGCAGGCCGGCGGCCGGGTGCACGGTGGTGGCCAGCACGGTGACCGCGATCGGGCCGATCAGGAAGACCGCCTCGTCGGCGACCGCCTCGAAGGAGAAGGCGGTGTGCAGCCGCTCGGGCCGGTCCGCCAGGACGTGCGACCACCGCGCCCGCACGCAGGTGCCGACCGACGGCATCGCGGCGCCCGCGACGGCGGCGCAGGCGAAGGTGAGGACCCGGGACCACTCCGCCTGCAGGGACCACATGCCGGCACCGAGAGCCAGGGCCCAGACCGAGATCACCACCGGCAGCACCCGCCCTGGCCGAAGCGGTCGAGCAGGCGGCCCTGGACGATCGCGAAGACCGCGTTGAACAGCAGCGCCACGGCCGACACCGCGCCGGCGAACGCGTAGGACCCGGTCTCGTGCTCGGCGAGCAGCACGATGCCCAGCCCGACCATCGAGATCGGCAGGCGGGCGACGAGCCCGGTCAGGCTGAACGCGGCGGTGGCGCGCGTGAAGATCGCGCGGTAGTGCTCGAGCATGGTGCGGGCATCCTGCACCGAACCGGGCCGGGCCACCAATCCCGCCAGCGATCCGGCCGCTGATCGCGCCACCGGCCCGAGCGGCATCGGCGGCTCCCTAGGATGAGGGCGTGTCCGAGTCCAGCTCCGCAGCCCCCAGCGCCACCGCCGCCACCGCCCCGTACGACGCCCTGCTCCTGGTCTCCTTCGGCGGACCGGAGAAGCCCGAGGACGTCGTACCGTTCCTGGAGAACGTGACCCGCGGCCGCGGGATCCCGCGCGAGCGGCTCGAGCAGGTGGGGGAGCACTACTTCCTCTTCGGCGGCCGCTCGCCGATCAACGACCAGAACCGCGAGCTGCTCGGCGCCATCGAGGCGGACCTGGCGGCGAACGGGATCGACGTCCCGGTCTACTGGGGCAACCGCAACTGGGGGCCGTACCTGACCGACGTGGTCACCCAGATGGCCCGCGACGGGGTGCGCCGCGCCGCCTGCATCGTCACCTCCGCCTACTCCTCCTGGTCCAGCTGCCGGCAGTACCGGATCAACCTGGAGGACGCGGCGGCCGCCGTGCCCGACGACCTGACCGCTCCGGTGCTGGACAAGCTGCGGGCCTACTACGACCACCCCGGCTTCGTGACGCCGGTCGTCGACGCCACCGTGCACGCGCTGGCCGAGCTGCCCACCGGCCACGACCCGGCGACGAGGCTGGTCTTCGTCACCCACTCGATCCCCACCGCGATGAACGAGGAGAGCGGCCCCGAGGGCGGTGCCTACCAGGCCCAGCACCTCGATGTCGCCGCCGTGATCGCCGAGGAGGTCGCGGCCCGCACCGGCATCCGGCGGCCGCACGAGCTTGTCTACTGCTCCCGCTCCGGGTCCCCCCGCACACCCTGGCTGGAGCCGGACGTCAACGACCGGCTCGAGGAGCTCGCCGCCGAGGGGTGCCCGGGGTGGTGCTGATCCCGGTCGGCTTCGTCTCCGATCACATGGAGGTCGTCTACGACCTCGACACCGAGGCCCTGGCGACCGCCGAGAAGGTCGGCATCCCGGCGCTGCGGGTGGCCACCACCGGCACCGATCCGCGCTTCGTCGCCGCGATCCGCGACCTCTTCCTGGAACGGGCCGCCGCCGAGCGCGGCGAGGAGCCGCGGCGCCTCGGGGTCGGCACCCGGGGACCGGTCTGCGACCGCTGCCCGTCGCACTGCTGCCTGCCCCGCGAGACGCCGGCCGGAGCCCGGTGACCGCGGAGGCGCCGGGCCCGTCCGGACTCCCCGCCGACCTGGCCGCGATCGCCGCCGAGGTCGCCACCGAGGCCGCCGCGCTGGTACGTCGACACGCCGCGGCCGGAGTCGGCGTCACCGCCACCAAGTCGAGCGAGGTCGACGTGGTCACCGAGGCCGACCGGGCGGCCGAGGAGCTGATCCGCGCCCGCCTGCTCGCCCGGCGTCCCGGCGACGCGATCCTGGGCGAGGAGGGCGACGACGTCGCCGGAACCACCGGGGTCCGCTGGATCGTCGACCCGATCGACGGCACGGTCAACTTCCTCTACGGCCGTCCCGACCACGCCGTGTCGATCGCGGCGGAGCTGCACGGGCGGGTGGTGGCCGGGGTGGTGCACCGCATCCCCGACGACCGGCGCTACCAGGGGCACGTCGGGCCCGACGGCAGCGCCGTGGCCACCGTGGACGGCCGGCCGCTGCGGGTTCGGGGCCCCGCACCGCTGGCGCACCGGCTGATCTCGACGGGCTTCAGCTATCGGGCCGAGGTCCGCGCCGTGCAGGGCGCGGCGGTCGCCCGGCTGCTGCCGGTGGTGCGTGACATCCGCCGCGCCGGTTCGTGCGCACTCGACCTGTGCGCGGTGGCCGAGGGGGCGTTGGACGGCTACTCCGAGGAGGGCGTCAACCTGTGGGACCACGCCGCCGGTGCCTTCCTCGCCCGGGCGGCCGGAGCCCGGTTCGAGGTGCTCCACGGCGCGGCCGGCGGCGACCTGGTGGTCTGCGCACCCGAGCACGGCTTCGAGGAGCTGCGCGACGCGATCGTCGCCGCCGGCTTCGCCGCGGGCGACGCGCCGTCCTCACCTGCCTGAATACCTTGCCGGGGGCGGGAATAGCGCGACCGATCGCACTGTTCGGAGACTCGCAAGCCATCCGGTGTCGCGACCCGAGGCCGGATGGTGCACAATCTGCGGCGCCGATCAGGTGAGCAGATCACCGCGCAGCACCCCCGCCGGGAAGAGGAGATTGTCATGGCGACTGACTACGACGCACCGCGTAAGAACGAAGAAGATCAGTCCGAGGAGAGCATCGAAGAGCTCAAGGCTCGTCGTCACGACAAGAACTCCGGCAAGGTCGACGAGGACGAGGTCGAGGCGGCGGAGTCGTTCGAGCTCCCCGGTGCCGACCTCTCCCACGAGGAGCTGGCGGTCGAGGTGAAGCCCAAGCAGGAGGACGAGTTCACCTGCATGAGCTGCTTCCTGGTGCACCACCACAGCCAGCTCGCGGACTCCAAGAAGATGATCTGCCGCGACTGCGCGTGACCCCGCGCTGAGCCTGGTGCCCGTTCGCACGGGCACCGCGAGCACGTACGACGCCCGCCCGGTGAACCGGACGGGCGTCAGCGCTTCTCGGGGCCGGTCAGGCCTTGCCGGCGTCCTTGCGCAGCGGCGGCGGCAGCTGCCCGGTGGACCTGCGGTAGTAGTTCGCCGCACGGCGGGTCGCGGCCATCCGGACCAGGGCGACCGCGGTGCCGCTGGCCACCGCCCAGGCCACCGCCTCCCAGAGGTCGACGTCGGGGTCGGCCGGGTTCTCCGGGGGCTGCTTGCCGGTGGCGACCTTCCAGCCGGAGTTCAGCGCCTTCTTCGCGATCGCCGCGCCACCGAGCCCCGCCGCGAGGGAGAAGACGGTCCAGACCTTCGAGCTGTCGTCAGACATGGTCCGACCCTAGCGCCCACTCAGGAGTCGTGGCGGGCGCGGTCCGCCTCCAGCGCGTCGGCCAGCGCGTTCGGGTGGCGCGAGCTGAGCAGCCAGTACGGCGTCGGGTCGGCCGGGTCGTCGAGACGGACCTGCACGGCCCGGCGCACGTAGGGCCGCAGCAGCAGGAACGCCCGGGCATCGGCGTCGGGACCGGAGACCCGCCACGCCTCCTTCTGGTCCAGCGCCCGGACCTCGGCGATGTAGCGGGTCTCGATCCGGGCACGCCCGGCGCGCAGCCAGCCGTCGCGCACCACGATCCGGGCGTCGCCGTAGGCGAACAGGCAGAGGGCGAGCAGGGCCAGGGCGGCTCCGGTCGCCACCCACGGGATCGCGTTGTCCGGGATGGCCACGATCATCGCGATCCACAGCGTCGCGATCAGCATGGTGCCCTGGACCCACCAGCGCAGGGGGACGCCGAGGCGCTCGTTGTACTCCACCCGCGTGGCGCCGTCGTTCACACAGCGAATGATCCCATCCGCCCCATGGCACAGGTTGCGTAGGGTCGACCCCCGTGACCGAGCAGAGCACCCCGACCTCGCCGATCCCGATCGCCATCCAGCTGCTCGACCCCGGGTGGAGCCCCCGCGCTACGCGCACCACGGGGACGCGGGCGCCGACCTGACCACCACCGTCGACCTGCGGCTGGCCCCCGGCGAGCGTGCACTGGTGCCGACGGGCATCGCGATCGCGCTGCCGGACGGCTTCGTCGCGCTGGTGCACCCCCGCTCCGGGCTGGCGGCCCGGCACGGGCTCTCGATCGTCAACACGCCGGGGACCATCGACGCCGGCTACCGCGGTGAGATCAAGGTGCTGCTGATCAACCACGACCCGGCGGAGACGATCGAGCTGCGGCGCGGCGACCGGGTGGCGCAGCTGGTGGTCCAACGCTTCGAGCGGGCGGCGTTCCAGGTGGTCGACGAGCTCGAGGACTCCGCGCGTGGCGCGGGCGGCTACGGCTCGACGGGCGGGTTCGCGTCCGGCGGGTGAGCGCGCTGCGGGTGCGCCCGTCCGTCCCGTGGACGGTGGGGCTACGGTTTGTCGGTGGAGGTCTCGGCCCACCGCCGAGGCGGCACGGGCCGAGGAAGGACGAGGAGGAGCAGGACGTGAGATTGCGTCGCAAGGCCAACCAGGCCGAGGAGACCACGTCGGTCGACGCCGAGTCGACCGACTCGACCGGCGCCGCGGGCGAGGACCAGGCCGCGGGACCGCTGGACGTCGACGAGGTCCCCGCCGACCAGCACCCGCCGCTCGACCTCGGCGCGCTCCTGCTCGCCCCCAGTCCCGGCCGGGACCTGCGGGTCCAAGTGGATGAGAAGTCGGGCACCGTGCGCGCCGTACTGCTCGCCGACCAGTCCGGTGCCGTCGAGCTCCGCGCCTTCGCCGCCCCGCGCAACGGGGACCTGTGGAGCGAGGTGCGTCCGCAGATCGCCGCGGACACGGCGCGTCGCGGAGGCACCGCCACCGAGCGGGAGGGACGCTTCGGCACCGAGCTGGTGTGCGAGGTGCAGGTCAAGCGCTCCGACGGTGCCCAGGGCACCCAGGTCTCCCGGGTGGTCGGGGTGAACGGCCCGCGGTGGCTGCTGCGCGCCACGTTCCTCGGCGAGCCGGCCCGCGACGCGGCCGCCGCTGCCGCCTGGGACGACACCCTCAACGGTGTGGTGGTGCGCCGCGGCGACCACGCGATGCCGGTGGGGGAGCAGCTCCCGCTCGCGCTGCCCGAGGGCATCGAGCGCGCCGACAAGCCGGCCGGGTGACCCACGCCGATGGCCGGCAGGAGCCGTCTGCGGCGCACCATCAGCCGCTGGGCCAGCAGCGAGGAGGCCGAGGCCCGCGACCTGCAGCGTGAGTTCACGCACACCGGGGTGGTGCCGATCGGCGACGCACCCGACCGCGAGCAGGTGCACCTGCGCGGCACGCTGCGCACGGTCACCCTGCGGCCGCGCGGCGGCGTCCCCGCCCTCGAGGCGGAGCTGTACGACGGCACCGGCACCGTGACCGTGATCTGGCTCGGACGTCGGCGGATCGCCGGCATCGACGCCGGACGCGGGATCGAGGTCTCCGGCAGGATCGGCCGACAGGAGGGCCACCGCGTGCTCTACAACCCGCGGTACGAGCTGCTGTGACCGAGGAGTCCGAGCGTCCCGACCCGCACCCGGAGGAGACCGTGGAGCACACCGAGGCCACCGCGCCCACCCCCGACCACGTCGGCATCGACACCGTCGAGGCGCTGGTCCGCCAGCAGCTCTCCCGGGCGCTGGGCGGGCGCCGGGGGATGCTCGAGGCCGGCGTGCCGGGCATCGTCTTCACCCTGGTCTGGCTGGTGGTCAAGGACCTGCAGGCGGCGCTGATCGGCAGTCTGGCGGTGGCCGGTGTGGCACTGGTGCTGCGTCTGGTCCAGCGCTCCACCCTGCAATACGTCTTCAACGCGATCTTCGGCATCGGCATCGGCTGGCTGTTCGTGCGCATCGCCGCCGGGTCGGGCGGGTCGGAGAGCGACCAGGCGCTGGCCTTCTTCCTCCCCGGCATCCTGGTCAGCCTGGGCTACACCATCGTGCTCGGCTTCTCCTGCCTGATCCGCTGGCCGATGCTCGGCTTCATGCTGGGCAGCGTCACCGGGGACCCCACCGCCTGGCACGACGACCCCCAGGTGGTCACCCTGTGCAGCCGGCTGACCTGGGTGATGCTGCTGCCGGGCGCGGTCGGGGTGCTGCTCCAGGGGCCGGTGTGGCTGATGGGGCACGCCGACGTGATCGAGGTCGACCTCGCGGTCCTGCTGATCACCATCCTGCGCACCGGCCTCGGCTGGGTGCTGCGGATCGGCTCCTGGTCGGCGATGTTCTGGTTGCTGGCGCGCGACGCCACCCCGCTGTCCCGGGCCGGCGGACAGCACGGTCTCGCGCCGCAGACCGACTGAGCAGGCTGGGCCGGTCCGGGGCCCACCCGGGCTGATCCGGGGCCGGCCGACAGCGGCGGACTATCCGGGGTGCGCCGACGGCGCCAGCAGCCGCTCGAGCTCGTCCTCGGCCTCGGCAGGCACCACGAAGAGCAGTTCGTCGCCGGACTCGACCGGCTGTTCGGGGCGGGGACGTAGACCTGTCCGTCGCGCAGGATGGTGACCAGCGCGCAGTTCTCGGGCAGCGGGATCAGACCGCACTGCTTGCCCACGTAGGGGGAGTCGGCCGGCAGCGTCATCTCGACCAGGTTGGCGTTGCCCTGACGGAAGGTGAAGAGCCGGACCAGGTCGCCGACGCTGACCGCCTCCTCGACGAGCGCGGACATGATCCGCGGGGTGGAGACGTTGACGTCGACCCCCCACGCCTCGGTGAACAGCCACTCGTTGTTCGGGTGGTTGACCCGGCCGACGGTGCGCGGCACACCGAACTCGGTCTTGGCCAGCAGCGCGGTGACCAGGTTGGCCTTGTCGTCGCCGGTAGCGGCGATCACCACGTCGCAGCGGTCCAGCCGGGCCTCCTCCAGCGAGGAGAGCTCGCAGGAGTCGGCCAGCAGCCACTCCGCGTCCGGCACCCGCTCGGGCCGGATCGCGGAGGCCGACTTGTCGATCAGCAGCACCTCGTGGCCGTTCTGGATGAGCTCGCGTGCGATCGATCGACCGACCGCGCCGGCCCCGGCGATGGCTACCCGCATCTGTCGTCCTCAGCTTCCCTGCTCGGGCCCGCGGGCGAGCACCTCGTAGGCATGGGTGGCGTTCTCCTCGCGGACCACCACGTGCAGCAGGTCGCCCTCCTGGATCACCGAGTCGCGGTCGGGCAGCATGCCCTCGCCGAGCCGGTCGATCCAGGCGACCCGGGCCCGGGCCTGCTCCTGGAACTCGCCGACGCGACTGCCGATCCAGCGCTCGGGGACCACGTGGTGGTCGACCCGGATGGTGCCGGAGGGGTCGCGGAAGTCCGGCTCCGCGCCGGCCGGCATCAGGCGGCGCAGCACCTGGTCGGCGGTCCACTTCACGGTCGCCACCGTGGTGATGCCGAGTCGCTGGTACACCTCGGCGCGGCCCGGGTCGTAGATCCGGGCGACGACGCGCTGGATGCCGAAGGTCTCCCGCGCGACACGCGCGGCGATGATGTTGGAGTTGTCGCCGCTGGAGACCGCGGCGAACGCGTCGGCGCGCCGGATGCCGGCCTTCTCCAGCACCTGCTGGTCGAAGCCCATGCCGGCCACCTTGTCGCCGTTGAAGCCCGGTCCGAGGCGGCGGAAGGAGTCCGGCTCGCTGTCGATGACCGCAACGGTGTGGTTGCGATCCTCCAGGCTTCGCGCGAGCGTCGAGCCCACGCGGCCGCATCCCATGATCACGACGTGCACGGGATCACCGTAGCGCGGGCGCGCCGAGGGGTCGCGTGCCGTACGCTTCTCGGCCGTGGGTGTCGGCGACGTCTCCAAGCGCATCCTGCTCGGGCGCAAGTTGCGCAGCGCCCAGTTGGGCGAAACGCTTCTGCCGAAGCGGGTCGCCCTTCCGGTGTTCGCCAGCGACGCCCTCTCCTCGGTCGCCTACGCGCCCGACGAGGTGTTCATCATGCTGTCGCTGGCGGGCGCGTCGGCGTACGTGTGGTCCTGGAAGGTCGCCATCGCGATCGCCGTGGTGATGGCCGCCGTGATCGCCTCCTACCGGCAGACCGTCTACGCCTACCCCTCCGGCGGCGGCGACTACGAGGTCGCCCGGGCGAACCTCGGCCCGACCGCCGGCGCCACCGTCGCCAGCGCCCTGCTGGTGGACTACGTGCTCACCGTCGCGGTCTCCATCTCGGCCGGTTCGCAGTATGCGGCGGCGGCGATCCCTGCGGTGCAGGACCACGAGGTGATCGTCGCGGTCGGCATGGTGCTGCTGCTGATGGCGGCCAACCTGCGGGGCACCCGGGAGTCGGGGATCCTCTTCTCCTGGCCCACCTACGCGTTCATGTTCGCGATCCTCGGCATGTGCCTGTTCGGCTTCGGCGAGATGATCACCGGCGACCTGCCGCGGGTGGAGAGCGCCGACCTCGAGATCATCCCCGAGCCCGGCATGGAGCAGCCGCTGACCACGCTCGGTCTGCTGTTCCTGCTGGCCCGCGCGTTCTCGTCCGGGTGCGTCGCCCTGACCGGCGTCGAGACGATCTCCAACGGGGTGCCTGCGTTCCGCCGGCCGAAGAGCAAGAACGCCGCGACCACGCTGCTGCTGCTCGGGCTGATCGCCATCACGATGATGGTCAGCGTCATCGTGCTGGCCCGCCAGATGGGGTTGAAGTACGTCGACCCGCACGACCTCGACCGGCTGACCCGCAACGGTGAGGCGCTGCCGTCGGACTACGACCAGTCCGCGGTGATCGCACAGATCGCGCGCGCCGTCTTCCACGACTTCCCGCCGGGCTTCTACCTGGTGGTCACGGTGACCGCGATCATCCTGGTGCTGGCCGCCAACACCGCCTTCAACGGGTTCCCGGTGCTCGGCTCGATCCTCGCCAAGGACGGGTTCGCCCCCGCGCGCTCGGCTCCCGCGGCGACCGCCTCGCCTACAGCAACGGCATCGTCTTCCTGGCGGTGCTGGCGATCGCGCTGATCGTCATCTTCGACGCCGAGACCACCCGGCTGATCCAGCTCTACATCGTCGGCGTCTTCGTCTCGTTCAACCTGAGCCAGGCCGGGATGATCCGGCACTGGACCCGAGCCCTGGAGCGCGAGCACGACCCCGCCCTGCGCCGGCGGATGCAGCGCTCGCGGGTGATCAACGCGATCGGTCTCAGCTTCACCGCGGTCGTGCTGGTCGTCGTGCTGATCACGAAGTTCCTGGCCGGCGCCTGGATCACCGTGCTGGCGATGACCTTCTTCTTCCTGGTGATGCGCGGCATCAAGGGCCACTACGACAAGGTCAACGAGGAGCTGGCCGCCGACGACGAGGACAAGGTGCTGCCCACCCGGGTGCACGCCATCGTGCTCGTCTCCAAGCTGCACAAGCCGACGCTGCGGGCGTTGGCCTTCGCCAAGGCGACCCGGCCGAACGCGCTCGAGGGCGTCTACGTCTCGGTCGACCAGGCCTCGACCGCCAAGCTGCTGGAGGAGTGGGACCAGCGCAACACCGGCGTCCCGCTCAAGGTGCTGCACTCGCCGTACCGTGAGGTGGTCAAGCCGATCGTGGAGTACGCCAGCGCGATCCGCCGGGCCAACCCGCGCGGGGTGGTCGCGGTCTACATCCCGAGTACGTCGTGGGCCGCTGGTGGGAGCAGCTGCTGCACAACCAGACCGCGCTGCGGCTCAAGGGACGACTGCTGTTCAGCCCCGGCGTGATGGTCACCTCGGTGCCCTACCAGCTGCGCTCCTCCCAGATCGCCCAGGAGCGCGAGGAGCGTGACGAGCAGCGGGTCCGGCCCGGGGACCTGCGACGCGGTCGGGTCGGTCAGAACCGCAACCGGCAGATCCAGCGGTGAGCGGCCGGCGGGGGGCGCCCCGGCGTGGTGGCCGGCGGCCCGACCGACGGCGCGCGGCCCGCGGCGCCTCGGTGGTCGGCCGGCGCTACGAGGTCGAGGTCGGCCCGATCGCGCACGGGGGGCACTGCGTCGCGCGGGTCCCCGACGGCGACGCGACCCGGGTGGTCTTCGTCCGCCACGCCCTCCCCGGCGAGCACGTGGTCGTGGAGCTGACCGAGGGCACCGAGGGAGACCGGTTCTGGCGCGGTGACGCGGTCCGGGTGCTGAGCGCCTCGCCGGACCGGGTCGCGGCGCCCTGCCCGGTCGCCGGCCCCGGGCTCTGCGGTGGCTGCGACTTCCAGCACGTCACGCTGACCCGCCAGCGCGAGCTCAAGGCCGAGGTGGTCCGCGAGCAGCTGCGCCGGATCGCCGGCCTGGACCGCGACCAGCCCGAGCCGCTGGTCCGCGACCTCGTCGTGGAGCCGGTCCCCGGCGACGTCGACGGCCTGCGCTGGCGGACCCGGCAGCGGTACGTCGAGCTGCCGGACGGTCGCCGGGGGATGCGCAAGCACCGCTCGCACGAGGTGGTGCCGGTCGATGACTGCCTGCTCGAGGCGGCCAGCGGTCCGTCGTACCGGGTGCGGGAGCATGCGTTCGAGGTCGCCGACGGCGGCTTCTGGCAGGTCCACCCCGGCGCTCCGGAGGCATTGGTCGGTGCGGTGCTCGACGCGCTCGCGCCCCGCCCGGGCGAATCGGCCCTCGACCTCTTCGCCGGCGTCGGCCTGTTCAGCCGGTTCCTCCTCGACGCTGTGGGGCCCGAGGGCCGGGCCGCCGCGGTGGAGGGCGACCCGGTGGCCAGCGGGCTCTCCCGACGCAACTGCCCGGGCATCGACACCACCGCCGGCGACGTCGCCGAGGTCCTGCGCGAGGAGTATCCGGGGCACTGGGACCTGGTGGTGCTCGACCCGCCCCGCACCGGCGCCAAGCGGGCCGTCGTGGAGCAGGTCGTCGCCCGCAGCCCTCGCGCCGTCGCCCACGTCGCCTGCGACCCCGCGGCACTGGCCCGGGACGTGTCGATCTTCGCCGAGCACGGCTACCGTCTGGCCGGCCTGCGGGCGTTCGACCTCTTCCCGATGACGCACCACGTGGAGTGCGTCGCGCTGCTCGAGCCCGCTGACCGCGCGGCCCGTCAGCGCACCACCTCGTAGACCAGCTTCTGGACCCCGTTCGGGTAGGACTCGCTCTCGGTCAGGCGGAGCATCTGCTTCGCCTTGTCGGTCTCGCTGAAGAGTCGCTGTCCGGCGCCGAGAAGGGTCGGGAAGACGAGCAGGTGGTAGCGGTCGATCAGGCCCGCGTCGGACAGCGCACGATCGAGGGTCGCACTGCCGTGGATCGAGATCGGGCCGCCGTCGGACTCCTTGAGCGCGGCCACGTCGTCGACGGAGCGGAGCAGGTGGATCTCGCCCCAACCCTCGATCAGGTCAGATTCCGTGAGGGTGGTGGAGACGACGTACTTGGGCATCGCGTTGTAGCGCGCGAAGTCCTCGGTCATCGACGGCCACACCGGGGCGAACGCCTGATAGCTGACCCGGCCCATCATCAGGGCGGTCGCCTCGTCCTGCTCGCGCCCCTTGAGCTCGTACGCCGCCGGGACGAAGTCGATGTCCTTGAAGGTCCACCCGGAGCTGCGGTGCCCGGGCTCTCCTCCGGGCGCCTCGACGACGCCGTCGAGGGAGATGAAGGCGGTGGCGATCAGGGTGCGCATCGGTGACTCCTCGGTCGGGGTTGCTGTCATCCTCTCCACGAACGCCGCCGCCCGCCTACGACACCGACCGGGATTTCTTCTGGTTCCCCGCCCGTGCGAGCCTGGATGGAGCCCGACGAGGGCCCGGACGAGGGAGCCGTACCCGGCGTGCGACAAGACGGCCAGGAAGGTCTCGTCATGTCCTGGTTCGTTCTCGTCCTGTCCGGTGTCCTGGAGGCGGTCTGGGCCACCGCGCTGGGGCGCTCCGAGGGACTCACCCGGCTCTGGCCGTCACTCACGTTCGTGGTCGCGCTGGTCGCCAGCATGGCCGGCCTGGGCTACGCGATGCGGACGCTGCCGGTCGGCACCTCCTACGCGATCTGGGTGGGCATCGGCGCGGCACTGACCGTCGCCGTCGCGATGGTCACCGGGGCCGAGGAGTTCAGCGTGGTCAAGGCGCTCCTGGTGGTCGGGGTGGTCGGCTGCGTGGTGGGCCTCAAGCTCGCGCACTGATCCGCCGGCGGGCGTCGGCGTCGGGCTCGTTCCCTGTTGGCTTGCCCTCATGTCGGCTTGAAGTTCTAGCGTTCTCGTCATGAGCATCGAATCGGTCGCCTGGCAGCAGATGTATCGCCGGTCCCAGGCGCCCCGGGAGCGGCGGCGGTTCTCCCGCGCCACCGCGCGCCGGATCCTCGCCTTCGCCCGGCCGCACCGGCGCGAGCTGATCGGCTTCCTGGCGTTGAGCATCGGCTCGGCCGCGCTCGCCGTGGCCACCCCGGTGCTGGCCGGTCGCACCGTCGACGAGATCGTCGCCGGCGCCCCGTCCCGGGTCGTGGTCACCCTCGCGTTGATCATCGCCGGCGTCGCCCTGGT
This sequence comes from Nocardioides sambongensis, assembly GCF_006494815.1. Classification (NCBI taxonomy): domain Bacteria; kingdom Bacillati; phylum Actinomycetota; class Actinomycetes; order Propionibacteriales; family Nocardioidaceae; genus Nocardioides; species Nocardioides sambongensis. The sequence continues at coordinate 1,442,977 of NZ_CP041091.1, read as the reverse complement.
CGACGCGGCGGCCGGCCTGGCCACCCGGTGGCTCTCCTCGCGGATCGGCGAGGGGTTGATCCTGGACCTGCGCACCGAGGTCTTCGACCACGTGCAGCGGATGCCGGTCGCCTTCTTCACCCGCACCCGCACCGGCGCGCTGGTGAGTCGGCTCAACAACGACGTGATCGGCGCCCAGCGGGCGTTCAGCGACACGCTCTCCGGAGTGGTCGGCAACCTGGTCATGCTGGTGCTCACCCTGATCGTGATGCTCGGCATCTCCTGGCAGATCACCCTGCTCGCGCTCGCGCTGCTGCCGGTCTTCGTTCTGCCGGCCCGCGCGATGGGCACCCGGCTCGCCGCGATCCAGCGCGAGGCGGCGGACCACAACGCGGCGATGGGCAACCAGATGACCGAGCGGTTCTCCGCCCCGGGCGCCACGCTGGTCAAGCTCTTCGGTCGTCCCGACGCCGAGTCCGAGGCGTTCGCCGCCCGAGCCCGCCGGGTCGCCGACATCGGGGTGCGCACCGCGATGGTGCAGACCACCTTCGTCACCGCGCTGACGCTGGTCTCGGCGCTCGCCGTCGCGGTCGTGTACGGCGTCGGCGGGCTCGCCGCTCTGCGCGGCAGCCTCGACGCGGGTGCCGTGGTGACGCTCTCGCTGCTGCTCGCCCGGCTCTACGCGCCGCTGACGGCGCTGGCCAACGCCCGGGTGGAGGTGATGTCCGCGCTGGTCAGCTTCGACCGGGTCTTCGAGGTGCTCGACCTCGAGCCGCTGATCACCGAGCCGGAGCACCCCCGGCACCTGCCGGCGGGGCCGCTGGCGGTCGAGTTCGACGACGTGCGGTTCGGGTACCCGGCCGCGGACCGGGTCTCGCTGGCCTCCCTGGAGGACGTCGCGGTGCTCGACACCCGCGGTGGTGCGGAGGTGCTGCACGGGATCGACTTCCGGGCCGAGCCCGGCCAGGTGGTGGCGATCGTCGGGTCCTCCGGGGCGGGGAAGTCCACGCTGGCGCAGCTGGTGCCGCGGCTCTACGACGTGGACAGCGGTGCGGTCCGGCTCTCCGGCGTCGACGTCCGCGAGGTGGCGTCGGCCGAGCTGCGCGACGCGGTCGGCGTGGTCACCCAGGACGGCCACCTCTTCCACGACACGATCCGCGACAACCTGACGCTGTCCCGTCCCGGGACGTCGGAGGACGAGCTCTGGGAGGCGTTGGACCGGGCCCGCCTGGCCGCCCTGGTCCGGTCGCTGCCGGACGGGCTGGACACCGTGGTGGGGGAGCGCGGCTACCGGCTCTCCGGCGGCGAGCGTCAGCGGCTCACCATCGCCCGGCTGCTGCTGAAGCGCCCCCGTGTGGTGATCCTGGACGAGGCCACCGCCTCGCTGGACTCGACCTCCGAGGCCGCGGTCACCGCCGCCCTCAACGCCGCCCTGGAGGGGCGCACCGCCCTGGTGATCGCGCACCGGCTCTCCACCGTGCGGGCGGCCGACGTACTCCTGGTAGTGGAGGACGGCCGGATCGTGGAGCGCGGGAGCCACGCCGACCTGCTCGCGGCGGGCGGTCGCTACGCGGAGCTCTACCGGACGCAGTTCGCCGAGGACTCGCCGGTGGGGCGTGATCGGCGGGTGTGGCTTGGAACCACCCAGCGCGTGATGTATCTTGATATCAAGATACCCCGGTGACTGCGCCACCGGATGCGGTTTAGGTTCGCCTCACTATCACGCTCGCCCCAACGGCGGCAGGATGGGAGGCAGCGACCGGACCGGTCCCGGCTCACCAGAACCGGACAATCCACGAGGACGGAGAGACGCGGATGCCCAGCGTGAACAGCTTCGGTGCCAAGAGCACCTTGGACGTGGAGGGGAAGGCCTACGAGATCTTCCGCCTCGACGCCGTCAAGGGCGAGGGACTCGACGTCGCCTCGCTCCCGTACTCGCTCAAGGTGCTGCTGGAGAACCTGCTGCGCACCGAGGACGGGGCGGACATCACCGCCGACGACATCAAGGCGCTGGCCGGTTGGGACGCCGACGCGGAGCCCACCAAGGAGATCCAGTTCACGCCTGCCCGCGTGATCATGCAGGACTTCACCGGCGTGCCCTGCGTGGTGGACCTCGCCACCATGCGTGAGGCGATGGCCGACCTCGGCGGCGACGCCACCAAGATCAACCCGCTCGCGCCGGCTGAGATGGTCATCGACCACTCCGTCATCGCCGACGTCTTCGGCAGCCCCGAGGCGTTCGAGCGCAACGTCGAGATCGAGTACGAGCGCAACCGCGAGCGTTACCAGTTCCTGCGCTGGGGCCAGGGTGCCTTCGACGACTTCAAGGTCGTGCCCCCCGGCACCGGCATCGTGCACCAGGTCAACATCGAGCACCTGGCGCGCACCGTCTTCACCCGCGAGGTCGACGGCGAGCTGCAGGCCTACCCGGACACCTGCGTCGGCACCGACTCGCACACCACGATGGTCAACGGCATCGGCGTCGTCGGCTGGGGCGTGGGCGGCATCGAGGCCGAGGCCGCGATGCTCGGCCAGCCGGTCTCCATGCTGATCCCGCGCGTGGTCGGCTTCAAGCTCTCCGGCGACCTGCCCGAGGGCTCGACCGCCACCGACCTGGTGCTGACCATCACCGAGATGCTGCGCAACCACGGCGTGGTCGGCAAGTTCGTCGAGTTCTACGGCCCCGGCGTCTCCGCGCTGCCGCTGGCCAACCGCGCCACCATCGGCAACATGAGCCCCGAGTTCGGCTCCACGATCGCGGTCTTCCCGATCGACGAGCAGACCGTGGACTACCTGCGGATGACCGGCCGCTCCCAGGAGCAGCTCGACCTGGTCGAGTCCTACGCCAAGACCCAGGGCATCTGGCACGACCCCGCCGCCGAGCCCCGCTACTCCGAGAAGCTCGAGCTGGACCTCTCCACCGTCGTGCCGAGCATCGCCGGACCGAAGCGCCCGCAGGACCGGATCGAGGTCACCGCTGCGGACACCTCGTTCGAGCAGGCGCTGGGCGACTTCACCGACGACAAGGACAAGTCGGTCCCGTTCTCGCTCGACGGCCAGGAGCTGGAGCTGGAGCACGGCGCGGTCACCATCGCGGCGATCACCTCCTGCACCAACACCTCCAACCCGTCGGTGATGATCGGCGCCGCCCTGCTGGCGAAGAACGCGGTCGACAAGGGCCTGGCCCGCAAGCCGTGGGTGAAGACCACCCTGGCTCCCGGCTCCCAGGTCGTCACCGACTACTTCGAGCGCTCCGGCCTCACGCCGTACCTGGACAAGCTGGGCTTCAACCTGGTCGGCTACGGCTGCACCACCTGCATCGGCAACTCGGGCCCGCTCATCCCCGAGGTCTCCGCCGCAGTCAACGAAGGCGACCTCGCGGTCACCTCGGTGCTCTCGGGCAACCGGAACTTCGAGGGCCGGATCAACCCGGACGTGAAGATGAACTACCTGGCCTCCCCGCCGCTGGTGGTCGCCTACGCGCTGATGGGCACGATGCGCAAGAACCTCTTCGAGGACCCGCTGGGCCAGGACACCGACGGCAACGACGTCTACCTCAAGGACATCTGGCCCTCGCCGTCCGACGTCCAGTCGGTCATCGACCAGGCGATCAACACCGAGATGTTCGACAGCCGCTACGCCGACGTGTTCAAGGGCGATGAGCGGTGGCAGTCGCTGCCGACGCCGGAGGGTGACACCTTCGCGTGGGACGCGGACTCCACCTACGTCCGGCGCCCTCCCTACTTCGACGGGATGCCGGCCGAGCCCGAGGCGGTCACCGACATCTCCGGCGCTCGGGTGCTGCTCAAGCTGGGCGACTCGGTCACCACCGACCACATCTCGCCCGCCGGCGCGATCAAGAAGGACAGCCCGGCCGGTCAGTACCTGGTGGAGAACGGCGTCCAGCAGCGCGACTTCAACTCCTACGGCTCGCGCCGTGGCAACCACGAGGTGATGATCCGCGGCACGTTCGCCAACATCCGGCTGCGCAACCAGATCGCCCCCGGCACCGAGGGTGGCTACACCCGCGACTTCACCCAGGCCGACGGCCCGGTCACCTTCGTGTACGACGCCAGCGTCAAGTACCAGGCCGCCGGCACCCCGCTCGTGGTGCTCGCCGGCAAGGAGTACGGCTCCGGCTCGTCCCGTGACTGGGCGGCCAAGGGCACCTCGCTGCTGGGCGTGAAGGCCGTCATCGCCGAGAGCTACGAGCGGATCCACCGCTCGAACCTGATCGGCATGGGCGTGATCCCGCTGCAGTTCCCCGCGGGCGAGAGTGCCGAGTCCCTCGGGCTGACCGGCGAGGAGGAGTTCTCCATCTCCGGCATCACCGAGCTCAACGAGGGTCGTACCCCCAAGACCGTCAAGGTCAAGGCCGGCGACGTCGAGTTCGACGCGGTCGTCCGGATCGACACCCCCGGCGAGGCGAACTACTACCGCAACGGCGGCATCATGCAGTACGTGCTGCGCAACCTGCGCAAGGGCTGAGTCCCGGCCAGGTCGCTGCCGACGGCCCGTCACCCGCGTGGGTGGCGGGCCGTCGTGCCTCCCACCTCCGAGGGCCGGTGCGCGGCAGGATGGTCGGATGCACCGCACCCCCTCCGTCCTCGCCTCCTCCGCGATGACCCTGGTCCTGGCGGTCCTCGGCGGCGCACTGACGGCCTGCGACGCCTCGAGCCAGCCGACCGGGCTGCCCGCACCCGTCGCGCCCAGCGCGAGCGACTCCACCGCCGGCCCCGACGCGAGCCCCGGAACGACGCCGGGATCGACCCGGTCCCCGGATCGGTCCGCCTCCGCCTCGACGACCGACCGCACCGACGCCCCCGAGGAGACCGCGACGGACGACGCTCCCGCCTCGCCGTCCGAGCCCACCTCGGTCCCCACCTTCGGCGGCACCGCCTCGGACGCGCCCGCCGCGTCGGGTGCCCCGACGAACTATCCCGAGGCGCAGGCCCGGGTGAGCGCGCTGCGGGGCGGCAACGCGCGTGATCTGCGGCGCTTCTCGACCCCGGGCGACCGGATCTACTGCGTCCTCGCCGACCCGGTGCTCGGCACCGCCTGCGAGCTGCGCAGCGGTGCCATCACGGACCCCGAGGTGTGCGGCGGTGGGGTCGCCGATGCGGTCGGCCGGATCGAGCTGATCGGCGCCGGCGCCGTGCCGCAGTGCAACACCGACACCATCCGGGAGCCGGGCGCACCCACCGTGCGGCCCGCCGCCCTCGTCGGTCGTGGCGGCGTGCTCTGCGCCGTGGAGGAGATCGGCGTCACCTGCGTGCGCGAGGCCCGCGGGACGGGTTCTTCCTCGCGCCGGGCCGCTACGCCACCTTCGGCTGAGCGCGTCCCGGCCGCCGCGTAGGGTCGCGCCATGATCGTCGCCTTCTCCGTCGCGCCCAGCGGCACCGGCCGGGCCGACGGCTCGGTCGCCGACGCCGTCGCCGCCGCCGTCCGGGTGGTCCGGGACTCCGGCCTGCCGCACCGCACCAGCTCGATGTTCACCGAGCTGGAGGGGGAGTGGGACGAGGTGATGGAAGTGGTGAAGCGGGCCACCGCCGCGGTCGAACCGTTCGGCACGCGGGTGTCGCTGGTGCTGAAGGCCGACATCCGGCCGGGCTACCAGGGTGAGCTGGACGCGAAGGTGGACCGGCTCGAGCGAGCCCTGGGCGCCGGCGACGCGGCGGACGCGCGCCGATGAGCGACGACAACTCACCGACTCCGCCACCACCACCACCCTTCGACCGGTCCAGGCCGCCGGCCGGTCCGCCTCCACCGTCGGGTCCGCCGTCCCTCCCCGCCGCGCCGCCCGCGCCGTACGGCCCGCCGCACTACGGTCCGCCCGCCTTCCCGCCGCCTCGCCGCAACCGCACGCTGCCGGTGGTGCTCGGCGTGGTCGCCGCCGTGGTCGTGCTCGCCGTCGCGCTGATCGTGCCGGTGCTGATGCTCGGCGACGACGACGGGGACGAGGGGGCCCGCGGTGGTGAGGACGCCGGTCGCGCGATCCCCGAGGACCTCGACGACGTGCAGGTCTACGACGACCTCGACCCCACGCACCGGACCGGGGAGATCGACTACCCGACCTCCCCGCCGGTCGGTGGCCCGCACAACCCCGCCTGGCTGGAGTGCGGCGTCTACGACCGCCAGGTGAACGCGGAGAACCTGGTGCACGACCTGGAGCACGGCACCGTGGTGATCACCTACCGCGACGACCTCGTCGACGACGACGCCGTCGACCTGCTGGCCGCGGCGCTGCCCGACAACGGCATCCTCACGCCCTGGGCCGAGCAGCAGGCCCCGGTGGTGATCACCGTCTGGGGACGGCAGCTCGAGCTGGTCGGAGCCGAGGATCCACGGATCGAGCTGTTCATCGACGCCTTCGGGGCCGGAGAGACGGCACCCGAGCCGTTCGCGTCCTGCGCCGGTGGACTCGCCGATGCCGGCGGGACCCTGGCCTGAGGGTCGCGGCGCGGCGGCTCGCTACGGTAGCCCGGTGATCCGGTTCGCCTGCGTCGTGCTCGTCGACCCCCGCGGCTGGATCCTGCTGCAGGAGCGCGACGAGCACGCCGTGATCGCCCCGGAGCGCTGGGGCTACAGCGGCGGACACGTCGAGCCGGGTGAGACCGACCTCGAGGCGGCGGTGCGCGAGCTCGCCGAGGAGACCGGGTTGGCGCTCTCGCCCGCCGACCTGCGCCTGCACGGCTGCTTCGAGGTGCACCACCCCGAGACCGGCAGCGATGATGTGATGGCCTTCTACGCCGCGGCGACGACGGCGGGCGACGCCGACATCGTGCTCGGTGAGGGTCGCCGGATCGTCTTCGTCGACCCGGCCGACGCCCGTCGGCTGCCACTGACCGGGTCGGCTGCGCTCACCCTGCCCGACTTCCTCGCATCCGACCTCTACGCCGAACTGACCAGGAGCCTTGCATGACCTTCACCGTGATCCCCGTCCCCGGCGACGGCGCCGAGGACGTCCTGGTCGCCCGGAGCGGCCCGTACGCCGGCAGCGTCTACACCGGCACCGCGGACGGCTCGGTCTACCGGGTCGCGCCGGACGGCTCCCGGATCGACCGGGTCGGCCACACCGGGGGGAGGCCGCTCGGCATCGAGGAGGGGCCGGACGGTCGGCTGCTGGTCTGCGACGCGCACCGCGGACTGCTCCGCCTCGATCCGGCCGACGGGTCCGTGGAGGAGGTCGTCGCGAGCAGCGGCGCCGCCGGCACCGAGCTGACCTTCTGCAACAACGCCGCGATCGCCGCGGACGGCACCATCTTCTTCAGCGACTCCTCCACCCGCTACGGCATCGAGCGGTGGAAGGACGACTTCCTCCAGGTGACCCGCACCGGGCGGCTGATCCGGGTCGACCCCGACGGCTCGCGTCGTACCGTGCTGGACGGACTCGCCTTCGCCAACGGTGTGGCGCTGGCGGCGGACGACTCCTACGTCTGCGTGGCCGAGACCAGCACCCGGACCGTGGTGCGGCTGTGGCTGACCGGGCCCAGCGCCGGGATGCGCGACCGCCTCTGCTCCGGGCTGCCCGGCTATCCCGACAACATCTCCCGGGGCAGCGACGGGTTGATCTGGGTGACCATCGCCAGCCCGCTCGACCCCGTGGTGGAGCGCCTGCAGCGCGGTCCGATGCTGCTGCGGAAGGCCGCCACCAGGCTGCCCGAGGCGCTGCAGCCGAAGCCGCAGCGCACGGTGCGGGCGCAGGCCTTCGACGACAAGGGACGACTGGTGCACGACGTCGACATCACCCCGGACGCCCACGGTGCCAGCTATCACATGGCCACCGGCGTCCGTGAGCACGACGGAGTGGTGTGGTTCGGGAGCCTCCATGAGCCCGCCGTCGCCCGCTACGACCTCTGATCCGGATCGGGTCGCGGGCCGACCCGACCCGACCGACCACCACCCGTGACCACCTAGACTCGGACCCATGGCACTGCTCGACACGATCAACGGACCGCGTGACCTGCGTGGACTGACCGAGGACGAGTTGGCCACCCTGGCCGCGGAGATCCGGGACCTGCTGATCCGCACCGTCGCGACCAACACCGGTCACCTCGGCCCGAACCTCGGCGTCGTCGAGCTCACGCTGGCCATCCACCGCGTCTTCGACTCACCCCGCGACCGGGTGGTCTTCGACACCGGCCACCAGGCCTACGTGCACAAGCTGGTCACCGGACGGCACACCACCTTCGACACGCTGCGCCGCGAGGGCGGGCTGAGCGGCTACCCGAGCCGGGCGGAGTCCGACCACGACATCGTGGAGAACTCCCACGCCTCCACCGCGCTGAGCTACGCCGACGGGATCGCCAAGGCGTTCGCGATCCGCGGCGAGGACCGGCACACGGTGGCGGTGATCGGTGACGGCGCGCTGACCGGCGGGATGGCCTGGGAGGCGCTGAACAACATCGCGATCGCCGAGGACTCCCGGCTGGTCATCGTGGTCAACGACAACGGTCGTTCCTACACGCCGACGATCGGGGGTCTGGCGCAGGCGCTGGCCGGGCTGCGCACCAACCCGCGCTACGAGCAGGTGCTCGACCTGGTGAAGAAGCGGCTCAACGCCGTGCCCGGGGTGGGTCCCGCCGCCTACGACGCGCTGCACGCGGTCAAGCGCGGTCTCAAGGACGCCCTGGCCCCGCAGGGCCTGTTCGAGGACCTCGGCCTGAAGTACGTCGGCCCCATCGACGGCCACGACGAGACCGCCATGGAGAACGCGCTCACCCAGGCGAAGCGCTTCGGCGGGCCGGTGATCGTGCACGCGATCACCCGCAAGGGCTACGGCTACGACCCGGCCGAGCGGCACGAGGCGGACCAGTTCCACGCGCCCGGCCCGTTCGACGTCCAGACCGGAGCGGAGAAGCCCAAGGGGCCGATCTGGACCGACTACTTCGCCGACCACGTCGTCGAGATCGGTGAGCGGCGCGAGGACGTGGTGGCGATCACCGCGGCGATGATGCACCCGGTCGGCCTCGACAAGTTCCAGGCCAGGTTCCCCTCCCGCACCTTCGACGTCGGCATCGCCGAGCAGCACGCCACGACGTCGGCGGCCGGCCTCGCCATCGGTGGCCTGCACCCGATCGTGGCCGTCTACGCGACGTTCCTCAACCGTGCGTTCGACCAGGTCCTGATGGACGTCGCACTGCACCGGTGCGGGGTCACCTTCGTGCTCGACCGCTCCGGGGTCACCGGTGACGACGGCGCCTCGCACAACGGGATGTGGGACATGTCGATCCTGCAGGTGGTGCCCGGCCTGCGGCTGGCCGCCCCCCGGGACGTACGCCGGATGACCCAGCTCCTGGACGAGGCGATCGAGGTCTCCGACGCCCCGACCGTGGTGCGGTTCCCCAAGGGCGCCCCGCCCGAGGACGTCGAGGCCGTCGACACCATCGCCGGCGAGCACGGCCCGATCGACGTGCTGGCCCGCGCCGGCGACCAGGACGTGCTGGTGGTCTCGGTCGGCGCCATGGCCCCGATCGCGCTGGACGTCGCCGACCGGCTCCAGGCCCAGGGGATCGGGGTCACCGTGGTGGACCCGCGCTGGGTGAAGCCGGTCGACCCGGCCCTGGTCGAGCTGGCCCGCGGGCACCGCCGGGTGGTCACCATCGAGGACAACGGGCGTGTCGGCGGCGTGGGCTCGGTGCTGCTGCAGACCCTGAACGACGCCGGCGTGCACCGACCGGTCCACCTGCACGGCATCCCGCAGGAGTTCCTCGACCACGCCAAGCGAGCGGTGATCCTGGAACGCGTCGGGCTGTCCGCCCAGAGCATCGCGCTCGAGGTGGTGCACGCGATCACCGCGGACGGCGACGGCGCGGACCCCGCGCCGACGGCCTCGGACCACGCCCGGCGAGCCCTGCTCGATGTGGACGGGACGCACTGACCTCCGGCGGGTCCTGGCTCCGACGCTGGCGCTCGCACTGCCCGGCCTGGTCGGGCTGAGCGCCTGCTCGGGTGACGACTCGGACGACGCGCCGACCGCCGTCTCGCTCACCGACGCCGCCGAGGAGATCGGTGGGCTGCTGCGCAAGCGCACCCGGGCCGTGCGCGACGACGACCTGGACCTCTACCTGCGGACCGTCGGGCGCGGCCGGATCCGGGCCGAGCAGCGGATGGTCTTCGCCAACCTCGACCAGCTGCCGGTCCAGACCGTCGGCTACCGGCTGGTCGAGGACTCCGTCGCCGCCGACGGCGACCGCAGCTACTGGGTCACGGTCGAGACCACCCTGCGCCTCGACGGGTACGACGTCGCGCCGGTGCGCACCCGGGACCGATGGCGCTTCACCCTCGGTGAGCACGGCCGTCGTCTCGCGCTCTCCTCCACCACCGACGTGGCGTGGGAGTCCGAGCACGGTGTAGGGCAGCAGCCCTGGGACGTCGAGCCGATCCGGGTGGAGGAGGGCTTCGACGTGCTCGGCATCTTCGACGCGAGCACCGTCGGCGGCGCCGACGACCTGCTGGCCGCGGTCGGTGACGGTCGTTTCGACGTGGCCGCCGAGCTGGACGACGGCGAGAGCGTGGCGGACCGGCCCGGCACCGTGGTCTACGTGCTCCGGGACCGGTCGGCCACCGACGGCCTGACCGGGCAGCCGGTGGGTGCTCCCCAGCGCGCCGACGGGCTCACCATCGCGATCCCCGCGGACAGCACGGACCCCGGGGCGGGGATCGCCGGCTACCGGATGTCGCTGGACCCGCAGGTGCTCGACGAGGACGACGTGGTGCTGGACCGGCTGATCCGGCACGAGCTGACTCATGCGATACTCGGCGACCGTGGCCGCGGCGGCCCGCTCTGGATCACCGAGGGCGTGGCCGAGTGGGTCTCGGTGCAACGCCTCGCGCCGGCGGAGCGCCGACTGCCCGCCGACGCGCTGAGCGTGGGCGCGAGCGCCTCCGCGCTGCCCACCGCGGAGGACTTCGCCGGCCCCGACGCCGCGGCCTGGTACGCCGTCTCCTGGTGGGTGTGTGAATACATCGCCACCACCTACGGGGAGGCGGCGCTGTGGGCGCTGCTGGACCGCCTGGTCGCCGGCGAGGAGACCGGGACGGTGCTCGGCGAGGTGCTGGGCCTCACCGAGGAGCAGCTGGTCCAGCGGGGTGTGGCCGTGATGACCAGCACCTACGGCTGAGCCGCGGCCCGGTCCGCGCGGCGCGGGCAATAGGCTGGCCCGGTGACTTCCGTGCCGAACCGACTCGTCCACATCGTCGACGACGTCCCCGAGCTCGAGGGCGTCGAGGACCTACGGATGGTGGTGGCGCTCGACGGCTTCCTCGACGCCGGCAACGCCGGCGCCCTGGCGTGCCGGCACCTGGTCGAGGTCGGCGCCACCGGCGGGGGCCTGGTGGTGGCCACCTTCGACGTCGACCAGCTCCACGACTACCGCGCGCGGCGACCCCCGATGACCTTCGCCCGCGACCACTACACCGACTACGAGGCCCCGCGCCTGGTGGTCCGGCTGCTGCACGACGCCGGCGACACGCCGTACCTGCTGCTGCACGGGCCGGAGCCGGACACCCGGTGGGAGGCGTTCTGCCGGGCGGTGCACGAGGTCGTCGAGCGCTTCTCGGTCGCGCTGGTGGTGGGGATCGGCGCGGTGCCGATGGCGGTGCCGCACACCCGGCCGATCGCGATCACCCACCACGCCAACAACCCCGAGCTGCTCACCGGCACCAGCCCGTGGCGCGGGGAGCTGCGGGTGCCCAGCAGCGCCCAGTCGCTGCTGGAGGTGCGTCTGGGGGAGTGGGGACAGGACGCCCAGGGCTTCGTGGCCCACGTGCCGCACTACCTGGCGCAGCTCGACTTCCCGCGCGCCTCGCAGTCCGTGCTGGAGCAGGTGGAGCTCGCTGCCCGCCTGACCATCGACCTCACCGCGCTGGGCGAGGCCGCCGACGAGCGGGAGCAGGAGATCGCCCGCTACCTGGCCTCCAACGAGGAGGTGGCCGGCGTGGTCGCCGCGCTGGAGCAGCAGTACGACACCTTCGCGCGCGCCGAGGCGGAGGGCTCCAGCCTGCTCGCCGAGGACGAGCCGCTGCCGACCGGCGAGGATCTGGGCCGGCAGTTCGAGCAGTTCCTGGCCGGGCTCGAGGGCCCGGACGAGCAGCAGGGTGGAGGACTCGGATGAGCGACCCCACGGCGATCCCGACCGGGACCCCGGAGGAGGAGACCCGCAAGCTCGTCGAGCTGCTCGACCTGGAGCGGCTCGACGTCAACCTCTACCGGGGACGGCAGCCCGCGACCACGCGACAACGGGTCTACGGCGGACAGGTCGCGGCACAGGCGCTGATCGCGGCCAACCACACCGTCGACCCCGACTACCACGTGCACTCGCTGCACTCCTACTTCCTGCTGCCCGGCGACTACCAGGTGCCGATCATCTACGACGTGGAGCGGATCCGGGACGGACGGTCGTTCCTGACCCGCCGGGTGGTCGCGCGTCAGCACGGACGGGCGATCTACTACCAGACGCTCAACTACCAGCGGGCCGAGGACGGCTTCGACCACCAGGACGCGATGCCGGAGGTGAAGCCGCCGACCGACGGGGTGGACCTGCTGGAGCTGATGCGCTCGCGGGGCACCGACGACGGGTTGGCCCAGGAGTGGGCGGCCCTCGACGTGCGGTGGATCGGCAACTCCCGCCACGGGGGCCTCGCCGACGACCCGGTCCGGCCGTCCCGGGCCGGGGTGTGGCTGCGGATCGCCGGGGAGCTCTCCGACGACCCCAACGAGCACCTCGCGATGTTCACCTACGCCAGCGACGTCACGCTGCTCGGGGTCTCGCTGGCCGCGCACGACACCGATCCGTCGAAGGTGCAGATGGCGTCGTTGGACCACACCATCTGGTTCCACCGCCCGTTCCGGGCCGACGAGTGGTGGCTCTACGACCAGTGGTCGCCGTCGGCCAGCGGTGCGCGCGGGCTCTCCCTGGGGCGGGTCTTCACCCAGGACGGCAGCCTGGTCGCCACGGTCGCGCAGGAGGGCCTGATCCGACCGCACACGGGACACGCCCGCCCCACGGCTGAGCCCACGACCGAGCCCCACTCCGAGCCCCACTCCGAGCCCACGTCCGACCACCGGTCCGCCGAGCCGGCCCGGTGGTCGGGGCTGGTGATCACAGCGCGGTGGTACGACCCATCAGGTGCGGCGCTCCGCTCTTCGGGTCCACCAGGGTGAAGTCCCAGCCGGAGCCGGCGCGGCGTGCCCCGAACCGCACCGTGCCGGGGAGGAAGATCGGCTTCTTGAACCCGACCTCGACGCGCACCGCATCGGGCAGGCGGGTCTCCAGCGCGGCGACGCAGCGGGCCATGCTCCACATCCCGTGCGCGATGTGGCGCGGGAACCCGAAGGCCTTGGCGGTCAGCGGGTGCAGGTGGATCGGGTTGCGGTCGCCGGAGACGGCGCCGTACCGGCGTCCGAGGTCCTCGGGCAGCCGCCACACCGGCGCCTGCGGCTCGACCGCGGCGAACGCGGTGCCGGGGTCGCCGCCGTCCTTGTCGCCCTTGCCGACCCGCAGGTACGTCGACGTGGACTCCCAGACCACCTCGCCCTCGACCGTCGCGACGACCACCATGTCGAACGCGCGCCCCTTGGTGCTGGTGCGCAGGTCCTGCGACACCAGGGAGAGGTCGATCCGCTCGCCGACCGAGACCGGCCGGTGCTGGGTGATCGCGTTCTCCAGGTGGACCGTCCCGATCGCGGGGTAGGGGAAGCCCGGGTCGGTCATCAGCGCCATGTGCAGCGGGAACGCCAGCATGTGCAGGTAGGGCAGTGGGGCGGTGTCGCGCCGGGGGAACCCGCAGACCGCGGCGTAGCGCTCCACGTCCGCGCGCTCCACCGGCACACCGGTGCGCTGCAGCGTCAGGTCGGGCAGGCCACCGCCGGTCTTGCGGATGCCGGGCAGCCGGTTCAGTCCCGGGACGACCGGCAGCGCGGCTTTCAGCATGGTCGTGGCGCCGCCGCTGCCGGCCACCTCGCGGGTGGTGGGGTCCGAGGCCATCTCAGGCCCCCAGCATCATCTGGCCGCAGACCCGGACCACGTTGCCGTTGACGGCCGAGGAGGCGGGGTTGGCGTACCAGGCGATGGTCTCGGCGACGTCGACCGGCAGGCCGCCCTGGGCCATCGCGTTGAGCCGCTGACCGACCTCGCGGGTCGCGAACGGCACGGCGGCGGTCATCTGGGTGATGATGAAGCCCGGCGCCACCGCGTTGATGGTGATCCCGTCCTTCAGCTCGTCGGCGAAGGCGTCCACCAGGCCGATCACGCCCGCCTTCGAGGCGGCGTAGTTGGTCTGGCCGACGTTGCCGGCGATCCCGGCGATCGAGGCCACCCCGACGATCGAGCCGCCGTCGTTGACCACGCCGCCGTCGAGGAGCTCGCGGGTGATCAGCTCGGGGGCGGTCAGGTTGACCGCGAGGACCGAGGTCCACCGGTCGCCCTTGTCGTTGGCGGCCATGTTGGCGAGCTTGCGGTCGCGGGTGATCCCGGCGTTGTGCACGACGACGTCGACCCCGCCGTGCTTCTCCTTCAGGTGGTGGGCGATCCGCTGCGGAGCGTCCTTCCCGGTGATGTCCAGGGTGAGCCAGTCGCCGTCGAGCTCCTTCATCAGCGACTGCAGCTCGTTCGCGGCCTGCGGTACGTCGACCCCGACCACCGTCGCGCCGTCGCGGTGCAGCACCCGGGCGATCGCCTCGCCGATGCCACGGCTGGCGCCGGTGACCAGCGCGACCTTGCCGGCCAGGGGCGCGGTCCAGTCCTCGACGGTCGTGGTGGTGGCCTTGCCGTGGGCGCCGATCCGGACCACCTGGCCGGAGACGTAGGCGGACTTGGGGGAGAGCAGGAAGGCCAGCGTGCTCGTCGCCGCGGCCTCCTGGCCCTCGGCGACGTAGACCAGCTGCACGGTCCCGCCGCGACCGATCTCCTTGCCGAGGCTCCGGCTGAAGCCCTCCAGCGCGCGCTGGGCCACCCGCTCCCGGCCCTTCGCCTGCTCCGGCGGAGTGCCCAGCACGACCACGCGGCCGCAGCGACCGAGGCTGCGCAGCACCGGGGTGAAGAAGTCGCGCAGCGCGACCAGCTGGGTGGAGTCGGTGAGCCCGGTGGCGTCGAAGACGATGCCCTTGAGGCCCTCGGCGTCGCCGAGCTCGGGGGCGTCCGCCACGGTGGTCGGGTGCGCGGTGGTCGAGGGCGCGCCGAGGATGTCGAGGATGCCCGGCAAGGACTCCACGAACCGGCCGGTGCCACCGACCAGCACGGTGCCCTGCACGAGCGGGTCACCGGCGGAGTAGCGCTCGAGCGGGGTGGGGGCCGGCAGCCCGAGGTTCTTGACGAGGATCTTGCCGAGGGGGGAGCTGGCGAAGCCCTGGTACTTGTCGCTCATGGTGCTGGCGCCTTTCGCTGATGGCGAGGGGAGTGCGTGAGGTGCGGGTGGCCCGCTGGCCTCCATGTAACTAGATGTGTAACTCTGAGTCCACATTTCGTGATCTGCCCCTCGAACGCTTCCCGTCCGGGGCGTTGGACCTGAGGATAGGAAACATGGCCAACACTGTCCGTCGTGCCGCCGTCATCGGTGGCAACCGCATCCCGTTCGCCCGTTCCAACGGCGCCTACGCCACCGCCTCCAACCAGGAGATGCTGACCGCAGCCCTGGACGGGCTGATCGCCCGCTTCGGGCTGGAGGGTGAGCGCATCGGCGAGGTCGCCGGTGGCGCGGTGCTCAAGCACAGCCGCGACTTCAACCTGGTCCGGGAGTCCGTGCTGGACACCCGGCTCGCCCCGGAGACGGCCGCCGTCGACCTGCAGCAGGCCTGCGGGACCGGCCTCCAGGCGATCAACTACATCGCCAACAAGATCAAGCTCGGCCAGCTCGAGTCCGGCATCGGTGGGGGCGTCGACACCACCTCCGACGCGCCGATCGCGGTCGGCGAGAGGCTCCGCAAGAAGCTGCTCCAGCTCAACAACGCACGCAGCAACAAGGAGCGTCTCGGCGTGCTCGCCTCGC
This sequence comes from Nocardioides sambongensis, assembly GCF_006494815.1. Classification (NCBI taxonomy): domain Bacteria; kingdom Bacillati; phylum Actinomycetota; class Actinomycetes; order Propionibacteriales; family Nocardioidaceae; genus Nocardioides; species Nocardioides sambongensis. The sequence continues at coordinate 1,427,011 of NZ_CP041091.1, read as the reverse complement.
TGCGCCCCGGCGACGTCGGCCTGGCCATCCCCTCCAACGGTGAGCCGCGCACCCGGCTCTCGATGGGGGAGCACCAGGCGCTCACCGCGCTGGAGTGGCAGATCGCTCGCGAGGCCCAGGACCAGCTCGCGGTCACCTCCCACCACAACCTGGCCGCCTCCTACGACGATGGGTGGCAGGACGACCTGGTCAGCCCGTTCCGCGGGCTGGAGCGGGACAACAACCTGCGCCCCGACTCCTCGCTGGAGAAACTGGCCAAGCTGCGGCCGGTCTTCGGCAAGGGCGAGGCCGGGACGATGACGGCGGCGAACTCCACCCCGCTCACCGACGGCGCCTCCACCGTGCTGCTCGCCTCGGAGGAGTGGGCGGCCGCGCACGACCTCGAGCCGCTCGCCTACTTCGTCGACTCCGAGGTCGCCGCGGTCGACTTCGTCAACGGCGCGGAGGGGCTGCTGATGGCCCCGGCCTACGCCGTGCCGCGGATGCTCGAGCGCAACGGGCTCACGCTGCAGGACTTCGACTTCTACGAGATCCACGAGGCGTTCGCCTCGCAGGTGCTCTCCACGCTGGCCGCCTGGGAGAGCCCGGTCTTCTGCAAGGAGCGGCTCGGTCTCGACGCCCCGCTGGGGACGATCGACCGCGCCAAGCTGAACGTGAAGGGCTCCTCGCTGGCCGCCGGGCACCCGTTCGCCGCCACCGGCGGACGCATCGTGGCCAACGCCGCCAAGCTGTTGAAGGCCAACGGCGGCGGTCGCGCGCTGATCTCGGTCTGCGCGGCCGGCGGCCAGGGCGTCGTCGCCATCCTGGAGGCCTGACCAGGTCGGACCAGGTCGGACCAGGTCGGACCAGGTCGGACCCGGCACCGCGGATCAGCCCGCGACTCGCGTCAGGTGTGCGTGGGTCGCGGGCTGACCAGTGCGAGGGCCGAGCTGACCAGGTAGCGACGTACCTGCTCGCGGGAGACCTGGCCGACGGTCGGGACGCCCGGCGCGGCCTCGCTGACCAGGATGCCCAGGCGCGCGAGCTGGAGGGCGCCCAGGCCGCTGGAGTAGAGCATGTTGGCGAGCAGGGCCGGGTCCTCGGGGTTGCGGAAGTCGCCGGTCTCGCTGCCCTTCGCCAGGGCGTCGGAGAGGATCCCCAGGCAGGACGTGATGCCGCGGCCCAGCCGGAAGAGGGCGCTCTCCGAGAGCTCGTCGAGCAGCTCCGAGCCCGGCCGGTTCATCAGTGCCTGCGCACAGTCCACGAAGGCCGGGTGGGCGACGCCGTAGTCGACGAACGCGCCGACGATGGCGGCCAGCTGCGCCCGGGGTCCGTCGGCGGCGTCCGCGGCGGTGCTCATCGCGGCGGCGAGCTCGTCGAGGTAGCCGACCAGGGTCAGCGCGACGATCTCCTCCTTGCCGGTGAAGTGCCGGTAGACGATCGCGCGGTTGATGCCGACCGCGGTGGCGATCTCCTCGATCTGGACCTCACGGACGCCCTTGGCGTCGAAGATCTGGCGGGTGGCGGCGATGATCTGCGCCTGACGGGCCTTGCGGCGTGCGGCCGCCGCCCTGCGCCGGCCGTCGTTGGCGGGTGCCGGAGTCACCATGCGGGCAGTGTACGACGTGTGCAACTCAGAGTTGCAGGAGCGCCTGGACGGTCTGCACGGTGTCCGCCTCGGCCGCGGTCTTGTCGTCGCGGTAGCGCACCACCCGGGCGAACCGCAGGGCGACGCCGCCCGGATACCGCGTCGAGCGCTGCACACCGTCGAAGGCGATCTCGACCACCTGCTCCGGACGCACCGTGACCACCCATCCGTCGTCGGACACCTCCAGCTCGCGGAACCGCTCGGTCTGCCAGGCCAGCAGGGCGTCGGTCATCCCCTTGAAGGTCTTGCCGAGCATCACGAAGCCGTCACCGTCGCGGGCGCCGAGGTGGATGTTGGAGAGCCACCCGCGCCGGCGCCCGGAGCCGCGCTCCACGGCCAGCACCACCAGGTCCAGCGTGTGCACCGGCTTCACCTTGATCCAGGCCGACCCCCGCCGTCCGGCGGCGTAGGGAGCCTCCGGGTCCTTGACCACCACGCCCTCGTGGCCCGAGGCGAGCGCGGCGTCGGCGAAGGCGGCGGCCGTGGCCGGGTCCCCGCCCTGCCAGCGCGGCACCACCAGCTCCTCGGGCACCAGCCCGGCGAGCCGGCGCCACCGCTCGTGGGCGGGCCGGTCGAGGAGGTCGACGCCGTCGACGTGCAGCAGGTCGAAGAAGTACGGCGCCACCCGTACCCCGTCGTCGGTCCGGTGCTGGGCGGTGCGGGCAGCGGTCTCCTGGAACGGTCGCGGGCGCCGGTCCGGTCCCAGCAGCAGCGCCTCGCCGTCCAGCACCAGGCGCTCGGAGGGCAGGGCTCGGACCGCCGCGACCACCTCGGGTAGCCGGTCGGTGATGTCGTCCAGGCTGCGGGTGGCGACGGTGACCGTGTCCCCGTCGCGGTGGACCTGGATCCGGATGCCGTCGAGCTTGGTGTCCACGGCGAGCACCGGGCGGTCCAGCTTGGCCCAGGCCGACGCCAGGTCGGTGGCCGACGAGGCGAGCATCGGGAGCACCGGGCGGCCCACCTCGAGCCCGATCCCGCCCAGCTCGCCGGCGAAGGCCGCGTCGACCACGGGCGGCACGCCTCCGGCCAGCATCGCCGCCCGCCGCACCTGGGTCAGCGGCTGCCCGCTGGCCGCGGCGAGGGCCTCGGCCAGGATCGCGTCCGAGGCGCCCTGGCGGACCTCGCCGAGCACGACCGCCCGCAGCCAGCGTTGCTCGCTCTCGGTCGCCGCGCCGAAGAGGTCGGACGCGCTCCGGGCCCGGGCGCCAGTGGAGCCCGCTCCGGTCAGCCGCGACATCGCCGCGAAGGCGGCGTCGACGTCGGCGACCGCCAGGCTCGCAGCCTCGTCGGGCGCCGGCGCCGGCAGCTCGCGCAGGCTCCGCCACCCGAGCCCGGTACGACGCTGGGCCAGTCGTCCCGCCAGGTAGGACGCGACCAGCGGGCGCTCGTCGGGCGCGGCGCGGCCGAGGGCCTCCGCGACCAGCCGGGTCTTCTCCCGGCGCGAGCGGGTCGCGGCGACGGCCGCGGAGGTGGCGACCAGGTCCTGCAGCAGCATCAGCCCTCCTGGGTGCCGGGAGACCCGGAGCGACGTTCGGGGCGCCTCAGCGGGCGGTGGCCTCGAGGACGGTGGCGGTCACCGCGCCGCGGATGACCAGCTCGAAGACCTCGTCGAGGTCGACCGCCTCGTCCACACCCTGCAGGTCGCCGAAGTAGCCGGCGACCTCGAGGGAGACGAACCCGTGCAGCGCGGAGAAGATCGCCAGAGCGGTCGGGATCAGCCGGTCCTCGGGCAGCCCGGCGGAGCGGACCATCACCGAGAGCGCCTCGATCGCGTCGAGCGCAGCGGTGTAGAAGCCCTCCCGGTCCAGCGGGGGACGGGTCAGCGCCGCGTAGCGCTGTGGGTGCTGCTGGGCGAAGGCACGCAGCTGGTGGCTCAGCGCCCGGAGGCCGTCCGCCCCGGCGTGTCCCATCGCCGCGGTGCGCACGTGCCCGCCGAGCATCTTCATCGCCCGGATCTGGATCAGCGATCGCAGGTCCTCGAGGCTGGCGACGTGGTTGTAGAGCGAGGAGACGCGGGCGTCCAGCTCGGCGGCGAGCGAGGTCATCGTCAGGGCGTCGTAGCCGTCCCGGTCGATGAGCGTCTCGGCCGCGACCAGCACGACCTCCTGGTCCAAGCGTCCGCGACGAGGTCGCGCGCTGTCGATGGTCACGGTTACTCCTGGAGCGAAGGTGTTTCGTCGGTTCGTGACACAGCCTAGTCTCTCGCCCGGGTGTGGTCGTTGCCGCAGCGCCGTGGGTGGCCTCTAGCCTGGCGCCATGGCTGGCCCGCGCACCCGAGTCTGGCGTCCCGGACGGCCGGTGCCCGTGCGGCGCATCGTCGGCCAGCAGCGCCGGGGCGGCGGTGACCCCACCCAGCGGGTGATCGGCGAGACCGTCTGGCGCGGGAGCCGCACCCCCGACGGCCCGGCCACGCTCGCGCTGAGCCCCGGGCCCGACCGGGTGGAGGCGCGGGCCTGGGGGAGCGGTGCCGACTGGGTGCTGGACCGGCTGCCCGCGCTGCTCGGCGATGCCGACGACTGGACCGGGTTCGAGCCGCGCCATCCGGTGCTGGTCGAGGCGCAGCGGCGGCACCCGCACCTGCGCCTGGGGCGCACCGGACTGGTCTTCGAGGCGCTGATGCCGTCGATCATCGAGCAGAAGGTCACCGGGCAGGAGGCGTTCGCCGGCTACGGCGCGCTGGTCCGCCGGTACGGCGAGCCGGCACCCGGGCCGGGGGCCGATCGGCGGCTCTGGGTGGCACCGGCGCCGGCCACGGTGGTCGGCGTACCGTCCTGGGCCTGGCTGGAGCTGCACGTCGATCCGGCGCGCTCGGCGGCGTTGGTGCGGGCCGCCGAGCGGGGCGCGGCCTGGGAGCGCTTCGCCGACCGCCCGGCCGGCGAGCTCGACCGGGCGCTGCGCAGCATCCGCGGCATCGGGGTCTGGACCAGTGCCGAGGTCCGGGCACGGGCGCTCGGCGACCCGGACGCGGTCTCCTTCGGCGACTACCACGTCGCCCGCGACGTCGGCTGGGCGTTGACCGGCGAGGAGTTCGACGACCGGCGGCTGGCCGAGTTCCTCGAGCCCTGGCGCCCGCAGCGCGGCCGGGTGCCGTTCCTGGTCGGGGCCGCGGGGCTGCACCGACCGCGTCGCGGCCCCCGGATGGCTCCGCGCAACCACCTGCCGCGGCGGGCGCCGGGCGGGTGAGCGCGCGGGGCGATGCTCTAGATTGGCCGCGTGGTGGCTGAGCGTGGGACGGGGGCGGGACTGCGCACCTGGCTCCGCCGTCTGCTGCTGACCTTCGTCGGGGTGCCGTTCCTGGTCGCGATCGGGATGTCGGTCGTCGACTCCTACCGACGGCGCGGCAAGAAGCCGAAGCCCTTCCCCACCCACGCGCCCGTTCCGGTCCCGGTCGGTGACGGAGAGGTCACCACCTACACCTACGGCAAGGACCTCTACGACGACATGCTCGCCGCCATCGAGGGGGCGCAGCGCCAGATCCTCTTCGAGACCTACATCTGGAAGGGCGACGCGACCGGCGAGCGCTTCAAGGCGGCGCTGCACGCCGCGGCCGAGCGTGGCGTCGAGGTCTACTGCATCTACGACGCGTTCGCGAACCTGGTCGTCTCCCCGCGGTTCCTGCACTTCCCGGACTCGATGAAGGTGCTGCGCTATCCGGTCTACGCCGCCGGATGGCGCTTCTTCGACCTGCGGCGCTACGGACGCGACCACCGCAAGATCCTGGTGGTCGACGACGCGGTCGGGTTCATCGGCGGCTACAACATCGGGTCGCCGTACGAGACCGAGTGGCGGGACACGCACGTGCGGGTGACCGGACCGGCGGTCTGGGACCTCAAGCGTGCCTTCGCCGACTTCTGGAACCTCAACCGGCGGCGCCGGCTGCGGAGCTCGGAGCGCCCGCTGCTGCTGGAGACCGCCTCCACCTGGGAGTCGCGGATCCGGTTCCAGCGCAACGTGCCGCGCCTGTGGATGTTCCCGATCCGGTCGATGTACCTCGAGGCGATCAACCGGGCCAGCCACAACGTCTGGATGACCCAGGCCTACTTCATGCCCGACCAGGACTTCGTGGACGCGCTGAAGGCGGCGGCCCGGCGCGGGGTGGACGTGCGGCTGCTGCTCCCGCTGAAGTCGAACCACATCGTCGCGGACTGGATCTCCCGGGGCTACTTCAGCCAGCTCCTGGACGCCGGGGTGCGGATCTTCCGCTACCGCGACGCCATGGTGCACGCGAAGACCGCCACCGTCGACGGCACCTGGTGCACCGTCGGCACCGCGAACATCGACCGGCTCAGCCTCCAGGGCAACTTCGAGATCAACATCGAGGTGATCGACGCCGGGCTGGCGCGGCACCTGGAGGAGATCTTCCTGGTCGACCAGTCGAACACGCTGGAGCTCACCCGGGCGAGTGGTCCGCCCGCGACCTGCACCGCAAGTTCACCGAGCTGGTGCTGACCCCGCTGCGCCCGCTGCTCTGAGAGGTCCGGTCGCCCCGGTCGCTGTCGGCGGCGGGTCGTAGGCTCGCAGCATGCGTCCGGTCACCGATCTCGAACGTCGTGTCGCGCCCCTCCGTGTCGAGTCGGAGTTCCAGCCCTCGGGGACCAGCCGGCCGCCATCACGGAGATCGCCAAGCGCCTCGACGGGGGCGTCGACGACGTGGTGCTCCTCGGTGCCACCGGCACCGGCAAGACCGCGACGATCGCCTGGGTCGCCGAGCAGGTGCAGCGCCCGCTGCTGGTGCTGCAGCCGAACAAGACGCTGGCCGCCCAGTTCGCCAACGAGCTGCGTCAGCTCTTCCCCAAGAACGCGATCGAGTACTTCGTCTCCTACTACGACTACTACCAGCCCGAGGCCTACGTCCCGCAGACCGACACCTACATCGAGAAGGACTCCTCGATCAACGAGGAGGTCGAGCGGCTGCGGCACTCGGCGACCAACTCGCTGCTCACCCGGCGCGACGTGATCGTGGTCAGCACCGTCTCCTGCATCTACGGCCTGGGCACGCCGCAGGAGTACGTCGACCGCATGGTGCGGCTGCGGGTCGGGGAGGAGCACGACCGCGACTCCGTGCTGCGCCGCCTCGTCGAGATCCAGTACACCCGCAACGACCTCTCCTTCACCCGTGGCACGTTCCGGGTGCGCGGCGACACGCTGGAGATCTTCCCGGTCTACGAGGAGCTCGCGGTGCGCATCGAGTTCTTCGGGGACGAGGTGGAGCGGCTGATGACGCTGCACCCGGTGACCGGCGAGGTGGTCACCGAGGACACCGAGCTCTACATCTTCCCCGCCAGCCACTACGTCGCCGGGCCGGAGCGGATGGAGCGCGCGATCACCGGCATCGAGGCCGAGCTGGCCGACCAGCTGGCCACCTTCGAGCGCCAGGGCAAGATGCTGGAGGCGCAGCGGCTGCGGATGCGGACGACGTACGACATCGAGATGATGCGGCAGGTCGGCTCCTGCTCGGGCATCGAGAACTACTCGATGCACATCGACGGGCGGCCGCGGGGGAGCGCGCCGAACTGCCTGCTCGACTACTTCCCCGAGGACTACGTGCTGGTCGTCGACGAGTCCCACGTCACCGTGCCGCAGATCGGCGGCATGTACGAGGGCGACATGTCCCGCAAGCGCAACCTGGTCGACCACGGCTTCCGGCTGCCGAGCGCGATGGACAACCGCCCGCTGCGCTGGGAGGAGTTCCTGGACCGGATCGGGCAGACCGTCTACCTCTCCGCGACCCCGGGCGACTACGAGCTGGACAAGGTGCAGGGCGATGTCGTCGAGCAGATCATCCGGCCCACCGGCCTGGTCGACCCCGAGGTCGTGGTCAAGCCGACCAAGGGGCAGATCGACGACCTGATCGGCGAGATCCGCACGCGCACCGAGCGCGAGGAGCGGGTGCTGGTCACCACGCTGACCAAGAAGATGTCGGAGGACCTCACCGACTACCTGCTCGACGCCGGGGTGCGGACCCGCTACCTGCACTCCGAGGTGGACACCCTCAAGCGGGTGGAGCTGCTGCGCGACCTGCGCCTGGGCGCCTACGACGTACTCGTCGGCATCAACCTGCTCCGGGAGGGTCTCGACCTCCCCGAGGTGTCCCTGGTCTCGATCCTGGACGCGGACAAGGAAGGGTTCCTCCGCTCGGACAAGTCGCTGATCCAGACCATCGGCCGCGCCGCGCGCAACGTCTCCGGCCAGGTCCACATGTACGCCGACAAGATCACCCCCTCGATGGAGTCGGCGATCGAGGAGACCAACCGGCGCCGCGAGAAGCAGATCGCCTACAACACCGAGCGCGGCATCGACCCGCAGCCGCTGCGCAAGAAGATCGCCGACATCACCGAGATGCTGGCCCGTGAGGACGAGACCACCCAGGAGCTGCTGCAGACCTGGGCGGACGTGGGTCAGAAGGGTCGCGCCGGCGGGGTGAAGCCCAGCAAGGGCGCGCCCACACCGGCGCTGCGCTCCACCGACGTGGGCGCGCACAGCAAGGAGCTAGCGGGGATGCCCAGCGCGGACCTCGCCGCACTGATCCAGGACCTCACCGACCAGATGAAGGCGGCCGCCGGCGAGCTCCAGTTCGAGCTCGCGGCCCGGCTCCGCGACGAGATCGGCGAGCTCAAGAAGGAGCTCCGCCAGATGATGGCCGCCACCCAGTAGCACCCGGAAGCACCCCGCGGGGCCCTCGATCGCGCCCGCCGGGTGAATCCTGCCGTCGATCTCACGAATAGTTTTCGTTCTTCCGCGTGTGCCTGTCGAGGACGCATCGTCGCAGGTCAGCCACTGCCTTCGGGGGTCCGGTGCGCTGCTGCGCCATCCCACCGGACGGCCGAATCTGAAAAAGATGTCGCATCGGGCGTGACCAGCAGCACATCTGTCCCGTTACTCCGAGCGAGAGTCCGTCGACACCGGACGGCCGCCCGAGGGAGCAGCGCGGGGTGGTCCCAGGTGGGGTCACGTTCCCACCTGCCGGGCTGTCGACCAACGGAGGGAGGAGCGGACGTGGCGTTCAACGCCGTCTCGGTGATCCGCGGCCCCGGTGAGATCGCACTCATGGTCGTCGAGGTGACCAAGAGGATCTTCACCCGGCCGTTCCAGGTCCGGGAGTTCTTGGAGCAGGCCTGGTTCGTCACCAGCGTGACCCTGCTGCCCACCATCTTGGTGTCGATCCCGTTCGGCGCGGTGATCTCGCTGCAGGTGGGCAACCTCACCGGTCAGCTCGGGGCCCAGTCGTTCGCCGGCGCCACCGCGGTGCTGGCCACCGTGCGCGAGGCCGCGCCGATGGCCGCCGCGATGATCATCGCCGGCGCCGCGGGCTCCGCGATCTGCTCCGACATGGGCGCCCGCAAGATCCGCGAGGAGATCGACGCCCTGGAGGTGCTGGGCATCGACCCCCTCGAGCGGCTGGTCGCCCCACGTGTGGTGGCCACGATGTTCGTGGCGCTGATGATCAACGGCATCGTGATCTCGGCCGGCATCGGCGGCGGGTACTTCTTCACCGTCATCGTGCAGGGCGGGTCGGCCGGCGCCTTCCTGAGCTCGTTCGCCGCGATGGCCTCGCTGCCGGACCTCTACATCTCGATGATCAAGGCCCTGATCTTCGGCTGGCTGGCGGCGATCATCGGCGCCTACAAGGGCCTGCGCGCCGGTGGCGGCCCCAGCGGCGTCGGCCGGGCGGTCAACGAGTCGGTGATCATCGCCTTCATGGCGCTGTTCTTCCTCAACGCCGTGATCACCGCGATCTACTTCCAGGTCGTTCCACCGGCCGGGATCTGAGGGGGAGGACATGGCCAGCATCACCAGCGCCGCCGGCGAGGTCGTCAAGGCCCGCCGCCGCTCCCTGGAGGAGTACGGCGACCAGCTGTTCTTCTACGTCAAGGCACTGATCTGGGTGCCACGCACGATCAAGCGGTATCCGCGCGAGATCATGAACACCCTGGCCGAGGTCGCCTTCGGCGCCGGAGGCCTGAGCATGATCGCCGGATCGGTCGGCGTGATCGCGTTCATGGCGTTCTTCGCCGGCACCGAGGTCGGCATCCAGGGCTATGCGTCGCTGAGCCAGATCGGCGTCGCCAAGTTCAGCGCCTTCATCTCCGCCTACTTCAACACCCGCGAGGTGGCGCCGCTGGTCTCCGCGATCGCCCTCGCGGCGACCGTCGGGTGCGGCTACACCGCGCGGCTCGGCGCGATGCGGATCTCGGAGGAGATCGACGCGCTGGAGGTGATGGGCATCCCGTCGCTGCCGTTCCTGGTGACCAGCCGGATGATCGCGGCGTTCGTGGCGGTGATCCCGCTCTACATCGTCGCGCTCTGCGCCTCCTACCTCTCTCCCCGCCTGATCGTGACGCTCATCTACGGGCAGTCCGCGGGCACCTACGACCACTACTTCCTGCAGTTCCTGCCGCCGATCGACATGCTCTGGTCGTTCTTCAAGCTGCTCTTCCTCGCGGTGGCCGTGATCCTGATCCACTGCTACTACGGCTACACCGCCTCGGGCGGTCCGGCGGGGGTGGGCCGCGCCGTGGGTCGTGCCATCCGGACCAGCATCGTCACGATCGTCGTCGCGGACTTCTTCCTCAGCTTCGCGATCTGGGGCTCGACGACCACGGTGAGGATCACCGGATGAGCCGCTCCACGACGCCCGTGGTCTCCGCTCCGTCCGTCCGGACCTGCGTGCGGGGGCGCCGCTGATGCTGGTCAACGTCCACCACGACTCGGCGCGGGAGCACAACCGGCTCCTGGTCGCCGGCATCGTCTTCCTCACCTCGATCGCGCTGCTGATCGGGCTGTCGATCGCGATCTACAACAAGGAGTTCGACCGGGTCACCTGGATCACCGTGAAGGCGGACCGGGCCGGCCTGCAGCTGGCCAAGTTCGGCGACGTCCGGATCAACGGCGCGCTGGTCGGTCAGGTGCGCGAGGTGACCCAGGACGGCGAGCAGGCCGAGATCCGCCTCGCGCTCGAGCCGGACGCCGCGAAGTCCATCCCGTCCAACATCTCCGTCGAGATCATGCCGACGACGCTCTTCGGCCAGAAGTTCGTCTCGCTGGTCCGGCCTGAGGCCCCCTCCTCGACGCCGCTCGCCGACGGCGACGTCATCCCGTCGGACCGGGTGACCACCAACGTGGAGCTCAGCCGGATCCTCGCCGACCTGTTCCCGGTGCTGCGCGCGGTGCGTCCCGCCGACCTCAACGCCACCCTGAACGCGCTGGCGACCGCGCTGTCCGGTCGTGGCGACGAGATCGGCACCACCATGGACCAGCTCGGCGGCTACGTCGACGCGATCGACGACCACCTGCCGACCCTGCGCGAGGACCTGGTCGAGCTCGCCGACGTGGCCGACGCCTACGACCTGGCCGCCCCCGACCTCCTCGACACCCTGGCCAACGTGACGGTCACCAGCAAGACGATCGTGCAGAAGAAGCGGGACCTGGACACCTTCTTCTCCGACCTGGGCGGCCTGGCCGACGTGGCCACCCGGGTGCTCGCCGAGAACGAGCAGAACCTGATCCGGGCCGGTGAGCTCACCGAGCCCGTGCTGGCGCTGCTGGCGGAGTACTCCCCGGAGTTCCCGTGCCTGATCAAGGGCGCCGCGCGCTACGCACCGATCCTCTCCAAGACCTTCGAAGGAAACGTGGTCAAGCAGTACATCGAGCTCGGCACCCCGCAGTACCGCGCGTTCGACGAGCGCGACACCCCCGTGTACGGCGAGGTCGGTCACGGCCCGTGGTGCGCCGGCCTGCCCGACTTCAAGGTGCCGGCCGACCCCGCGCCGCTGGACCAGGGGTGGGCGCTCGACGAGGACCCGCCGACCAGTCCGCTGCCCAACCTGGGCCTCTTCGACCCGATCTCGGACACCGGGGTGGACAGCGGGCTCGCGGGCTCGGAGGCGGAGCAGCGGATCGTCAACGCGATGCTCGCCTCCCAGAGCGGGCAGGACCCCACCTCCTACGGCTCCCTCGGGAGCCTGCTCTACGGACCGTTGGTCCGTGAGGGCGAGGAGGTGTCGGGATGAGCAGGCGCAACAACGTCACCATCGCCGCGGCGGTCAAGCTGGGCGTCTTCACCGTCATCTCGGTGCTGTGCACCGCGCTGCTCGCGGTGATCATGGGCAACATTGGGCTCGGCGCGGCCAAGGAGTACTCCGCGATCTTCACCAGCGCCACCATGCTGGAGAAGGGCGACGACGTCCGGATCGCCGGGGTGAGCGTCGGCGAGGTCCGGCGCGTCGAGCACTACGACACCACGATGGCGAAGGTGACCTTCCGGGTCGACGACGACGTCGCGCTGACCGAGGAGTCGCGGGCCGAGATCCGGTTCCTCAACCTGATCGGCGACCGCTACCTCGCCCTGGAGGAGGGGAGCGCCGCGAGGTCCACCCCCGTGCTCGAGGCCGGCGACACCATCGCGGTGGCCAACACCAAGCCCGCGCTCGACCTGACCGTGCTCTTCGATGGCTTCAAGCCGCTTTTCCAGGCGCTGAGCCCGAAGCAGGTCAACGAGCTGAGCATGAACCTGGTCCAGGTGCTGCAGGGGGAGGGGGCACCGTGCGCGGCCTGCTGCAGCACACGGCGTCGCTGACCAACACGCTCGCCGACCGGGACGCCCTGATCGGCGAGGTGATCACCAACCTCAGCGAGACCCTGGACACGGTCAACCAGCGCCACGAGCAGCTCAGCACGCTGGTCATCGAGCTCAAGGACTGGATGACGGACCTGGCGAAGGACCGGGACACCCTCGGGTCGTCGCTGGACAACATCTCCGACCTCACCGTGACCGTCGCGGACCTGCTGGAGCAGGGCGGCCGCTGATCAAGAAGGACATCGCGGCACTCGACGACCTGGCCAGCCTGCTCAACAAGCCGGAGCAGCGTGCCGACATCATCGACCTGCTCAACCGGATGCCCGAGGTGATGTCGGACCAGACCCGGACCGGGACCTACGGCTCCTGGTACCAGTACTACATCTGCGGAATCTCCGCCCGGATCCGGCTGCCGCTGATCGGTGACCAGCCGATCATCCGGCAGATCCAGAAGTACATCAGCGACTTCGAGCTGAAGTCCACCGCGGAGAGGTGCCAGGACCGATGACCCTGCCCACCGCCACCTTCTCCGCGACCGCGCTCCTCCGCACGACTCCGAGGGGCATCGATGAGTCGCAACAACGACGCACGGGTGCTGCGGCTCGGCGTGATCACCCTGGTGGTGATGGCGCTGATCTCGGCGGCGACGTTCAACCTGTCCAAGTTCCCCGGCTTCAAGGGCACCACCTACTACGCCGAGTTCAGCGATGCCAGCGGCATCCACAAGGGCAACGTCGTCCAGGTCGGCGGCATCCGGGTCGGCCGGGTGACCGACGTACGGCTCCAGGACTCCACGGTCGTGGTCGCCTTCGAGATCGACGGCGACGTCGAGTTCGGCGAGCAGAGCTCGGCCTCCATCGACGTCTACAACCTGCTCGGCGAGAAGTACCTCAGGCTCGTGCCGGCCGGGGACGGGCAGCTGGCCGGCGGGGAGACGATCCCGGTGGACCGCACCGAGTCGGCCTACGACATCGTCGGCGCGTTCGGTGACCTGACCACCACCACCGAGCGGATCGACACCGACCAGCTGGTCCAGGCCCTCGACATCGTCTCCGACACCGTCGACGAGGCGGCGCCGGAGATCCAGTCCTCGTTCGAGGGGATCGCCCGACTCTCCCGGACGGTGTCCACGCGCGACGAGCAGCTGCAGACCCTGCTGGACTCCTCCGCCGAGGTGAGCAAGGTGCTCTCCGCGCGCAGCGAGGACATCGTCGGGCTGATGAAGAACAGCGACCTGGTCTTCCAGGAGCTGACGAAGCGCCGCCGGGCCGTCCACGACCTGCTGGTCAACGCTCGGACGATGGCGCAGGAGCTGAACGGCGTGGCCACCGACAACGCCGAGCAGATCGGGCCCGCCCTGGAGCAGGTGGACACCCTCACCACGATGCTGGTCGACAAGAAGAAGCAGCTGAAGGCGACGTTGAACGCACTCGGGCCCTACGTGGAGATCCTCAGCAACATCCTCGGCACCGGACCCTGGTTCGACGCGTACGCCGCCAACATCGCCGCCATCCCCACCGGCGAGTTCCTGCCCGGGGTCGTGGAGTGAGCGCCATGGTGAACACGATCTGGAAGCGCATCGACCGCCGCATCGTCGCGCTCGTCGTGCTGCTGCTGGTGGTCGGCGGACTGGTGAACGTCGCGGCCTCGCCCCAGGAGACCAAGACCGTCACGGCCCACTTCCCGCGCGCGGTCAGCGTCTACAAGGGCACCGACGTCCGGATCCTCGGGGTCAGCGTCGGGACCGTGACCGCGGTGATCCCGGAGGGGAACTCGGTCCGCGTCGAGATGGAGTACGACGCCACCTACCGGGTCCCCGAGGACGCGAAGGCGGCCATCGTCACCCCGACCCTGGTCGCGGACCGCTTCGTGCAGCTGACCCCGGTCTACACCAAGGGCGACGTGATGGCCGACGGCGCCGACATCGCGCTGCCGGAGACCGCGGTCCCGGTGGAGCTGGACCGGATCTACGGGAGCCTGCAGAGCCTGACCCAGGCGCTCGGGCCCAACGGCGTCAACGAGGACGGCACGCTGAACCACTTCCTGAAGGCGGCGCGCAAGGCGTTCGAGGGGCAGGGCGCCCGCGGCAACGCCATGATCCAGGAGCTCGCGGCCGCTGCCGAGACCTTCGGCGACGGTGCCGGCCCGCTGTTCCAGACGGTGACCGAGCTGGCGACCTTCACCTCCACGCTCGCCGAGAACGACTCGCTGGTGCGGGCCTTCATGAAGGATCTCGCCGACGTCTCGCAGATGCTCTCCGCGGAGAGCGACGAGCTCAGTCGCGCCGTCGGGGCGGTCGCCCGGGCGGTCGGCAACGTGAAGAGCTTCGTCGGCGACAACCGCGACGCCCTGGCCAAGGACGTGCGCCAGCTGACCACGGTGGTCTCCACGATCGCCTCGGAGAAGGACAACCTGGACACGGCACTGCGGATCGCCCCGGTGGCGATCGGCAACCTCCACCTGGGCTTCGACCACGCCTCCGGCAGCCAGAACTCGCGGATCGGCATCGGCGGGATGATCTGGGACGCCGACGGCTTCATCTGCGGCGTCGTGCAGCAGAACCCGCTGATGCCGCGGGCACTGAAGGACATCGCCTGCGAGCTGTTCGAGCAGCTGCTCGAGCCGCTCACCACCAAGCTCCCCTACATCCCGCCGGAGTACAGCTCCTACCTGCCCAGCAAGACCGACACGAAGAAGGGTCTGCGGCTGCCGCAGACCGAGCAGGTCGGCTACGTCCCGAACCTCGACCCCTCGGTCGCCGGACTGCTCGGAGGTGGCACCCGATGAAGCACACGGACACGACGTTGCGCCGTCGACTGCGGACCGCCGCGGTCGCCGCGGTGGCGGGGCCGCTGCTCCTCGCGGGCTGCGACTTCGACGGCGCCTACGACCTCCCGCTGCCCGGCTCACCGGTCGCCGAGGACGAGGCCTACCAGATCACCGCCGAGTTCGCCGACGTGCTGAACGTGGTGCCGCGTTCGCCGGTGATGGTCGACGACGTGGTGGTCGGCGAGGTGACCGAGGTGGAGCGCAAGGGCTGGCACGCCGAGGTGACCCTGCGGATCAAGGACGACGTCGTCCTGCCGGACAACGCGCTGGCCGACATCCGCCAGGTCTCCCTCCTCGGTGAGAAGTACGTCGCGCTCGTCGAGCCGACCGAGCAGCAGCCCACCGGCCGGCTCGAGGACGGCGACAACATCGACCTGGCCGCCACCGGCCGCAACCCCGAGGTCGAGGAGGTGCTCGGCGCCCTCTCGTTCCTGCTCAGCGGCGGCGGGGTGGCACAGCTGGGCACCATCACCGAAGAGGCCAACCTGGTGATGTCGGGGCGCGAGGACCGGCTCAAGTCCCTGCTGGGCTCGCTCGAGGCCTGGTCGGCACGCTGGACCAGCAGAAGGTCGACATCATCCACGCGATGGAGTCGATGAACAGCCTGGCCGGCACGCTGAACGCGGAGAAGAAGACGATCGGGAACGCCCTCGACGCCACCGGCCCCGCGGTGAAGGTGCTCGCCGAGCAGCACGACGAGCTGATCTCGATGCTCGGCTCGCTGGACAAGCTGGGCCGGGTCGGCACCCGGGTGATCAACGCGAGCAAGGGCGACGTACTGAAGATGCTCGAGCACCTCGCGCCGGTGCTCGACAAGCTGGCGGGCGCCGGCGACGAGCTGGCGCCGGGCCTCAACCTGCTGGCGAGCTTCCCGTTCCCGAAGGCGGCGAACGCGATCGTCCAGGGCGACTACGCCGACACGATCGCCCGGGTCGACATCGACCTGGCCAACCTGCTGCGCGGCGTGGGCATCCCCGACATCCAGCTGCCCGACCTCGGCGAGGTCATCGACCAGGTCGGCAAGTGCCTGACCAGCGGCAAGCTGACCAGCCGCGCCTGCTCGCTGGTGCTCACCGATCTGGACCTGCTGAAGAACCTGAGGAAGGAGTGCCGCCTCGACCAGCTGAAGGACAGCCCGGTGTGCGCGATCGTGAACGCCGTGCCGGACCTCCGGTCGCTGGTCGAGGACGGTCTGCTCGGGGACACCCTGAACGGTCTTCTCGGCGGCGTCAGTGGACTCTCCCGCAGCATGCAGGAGGGCGACTCGGACCCGACGGTCACCACCGTCGGCCTGCTCGGAGGTGCGGCATGACCCGTGGCGTGCGGATCCGGCTGATGGCGTTCGTGGTGCTCAGCGCGGTGGGCATCACCTACATCACCGCCACCTATCTCGGCCTGGTCGACAGGGTGCTGGGGCGCGGCCTGCACGTGACCGTGATGCTGCCCGAGTCCGGCGGACTCTTCGAGGGCAGCGAGGTGACCTACCGCGGCGTCAAGATCGGCAAGGTCTCCACGGTCACCCCCACCGAGGAGGGGATCGACGTCGACCTGGCGCTCGAGGACGGCACCGAGCTGCCCACCGACTCCTCGATCTACGTGCACAACCTCTCCGCAGTGGGGGAGCAGTACCTGGACTTCCAGCCACCCGACGAGGAGGCCCCGTACGCCGAGAACGGACACGTCTTCGAAGCCGGAGCGGACGCGGTGCCGGTCGACGAGGGAGACCTGCTGGTCGACGTCAACGACTTCGTGCAGTCGGTCGACAAGTCGGACCTCCAGGTGACCGTCAAGGAGCTCGGGCTGATGTTCACCGACACCGGGCAGGATCTGCAGAGGCTCCTGGACAACGGCTCGGTCTTCATCGAGGAGGCGTCCGAGCACACCGAGGAGACCGTCCGGCTGCTCGACAGCGGACTCACCGTGCTGCGGACCCAGCGGGGGCAGAAGGAGAACATCCGGGGTTCTCCCGCGACCTCGCCACGATCACCGACACGCTCCGCCGCAGCGACGGGGACCTGCGCGACGTGATCACCGACGCGCCCGGAGCGGCCCGCGAGGTGCAGGCGCTGCTGGAGGACCTCGAGCCGACCCTGCCGGTCCTGCTCAGCGATCTCACCTCCACCAGCCAGGTCATGGTCACCCACCTGGCCGGCATCGAGCAGCTGCTGGTGACCTACCCGGCGGTGATCGCCGGCGGGCCCACCGGGAGCACCTCCGACGGATGGGGACACGTGAATCTGCAGTTCGACTACAGCGTGCCGCCGTGCACCCAGGGCTACAAGCCGCCGGAGGACTGGCGCTCGACGCAGGACCTCACCGACGGCCCGATCTACCCGGCGGAGTGCACCGCGGACGCGCCGTACTCGATGCGGGGATCGCGCGCGGTGCCCGGTGGAACGGGGACCAACGCGTCCGGCGCCCGTGTCTACAGTGGCACCTACGACCCGGTGACCAGGGAGGTCCCCGGAGTCGTCGATGAGCACGGGAACCCGGTCCGCTTCGCGGACAACGGGAACCTGTCCGTCCTGGGAGGGGATGCGTGGAAGTGGATGCTCGTGGGACCGGTGGCGACACCATGACCCAGACCATGACGGCCCGCGGCCGGCTGACCTTGAACCTCGTGCTGTGGGGGCTGGTGATCGCCTGCGCGGCGATCGCGATCGCGGTCGGCGTGACCATCGTCCGGGACGACCCGGCCGGCGGCGGCTCGGGCGACGGGGAGATCGCGTTGTCCGGGGTCACCGAGCTCGAGGAGGCCAGCGTCGAGGACCAGGAGCGCGACGCGGCCGTCCTGGACGCCGCCACCAAGATGGCGACCTCCTTCATCAACCTGCGCCACGACGACGCCGACGCCGCCGTCGAGGCGGTCACCTCGCAGTCGACCGGCGACTTCCGCAAGCAGTACGAGAAGTCGGCCAAGGGGTTGGTCGAGGTCGCCCAGCGCGCCGAGTCGGTGATGGAGGGCGAGGTGCTCTGGGCGGGCCTGGTCTCCGCCGACGACGACTCCGCGACCGTGCTCGCGGCCACCACCGGCACCGTGGCCAACAAGACCACCGACTTCAAGAAGCAGGCACGCAACTACCGGCTCCAGCTCGAGCTCGTGCGCGAGGGCGACCGGTGGCTGGTCCGCGACCTGCAGTTCGTGCAGTGAGGAGGCAGCGATGAGTCCCAGCAACCCACGACGCCCCAGCTCCCGCGGCACCACCCCGAGGCCGCGCAAGCTGGCCGGCCGGAGCCCCGGCTCCGCTCCGGACGCGGCCGGCGGCGAAAGCGCCGACCGGGGCGCGGACGAGTCCGGCACCACCACAGGGAAGCCGACCGGCAAGGCCGACAAGGCGACCGGCGGGTCCGGCGGCAAGGCCCCGCGAAGCCGGCGGCGCGTACGTCGACGGACGGCGCGCCCAGGGCCGACGGTCGGCTGACCTCGCTGCTCGGCGGCACCCGGATGACGCGCGGCCTGCTGGTCGTGCTGACCGTGATCGCCCTGGTGCTGGTCGCCCAGACCGCCTGGTTCGTCCTCGGCGACGACGAGGCGAGCGCCCGGGCGGACTCCGACGCGCCGATCTCCGTCCCCGACGACCGGCCGATCCAGATGAACGACTCCGACGCCCAGAGCGGCGCGGAGGCCGCGGCGACCGCGCTGGTCGACATCGTCGCCCGCAAGTCCACGTCCTACGACGACGACGTGGCCAAGGCCAGCGAGGTGATGACCGAGCGGTTCGCCGCGGAGTACCAGGAGACGACCGACCAGATCAAGGACGAGTTCGTCGCCAACAAGACCGACGTCCAGGCCCGGGTGGTCGGGCAGGGCGTGGTCCGGGCGAGCGCGTCGGAGATGGAGGTGCTGGTCTTCCTGAACCAGTACGTCACCAAGGGCACCAAGGCGGACCGCAAGACCACCTATGCGCCCTACCGCGCGGTGGTCACGGTGGTGAACACCGACCGGGGTGGCTGGTCGACGGCCTGGCGACCAAGTGACGGGACACTTCGCAGATGGGGATACCCAGCCCAAATAGAACACGTTACAGTTTCGCTGTGGACAGTCCTGAGCCAGTCGGAGCCGACACCCGCGACGTGTCCTGCGACCTGATCGTGGTCGGCGCCGGGCCCGCCGGGCTGTTCGCCACCTACTACGCGGGGTTCCGTGGCCTCACCGTCGCGCTGGTGGACTCACTGCCCGAGCTCGGCGGCCAGGTCACCGCGATGTACCCGGAGAAGGCGATCCTCGACGTCGCCGGGTTCCCGACGGTGAAGGGCCGTGACCTGGTCACCGGTCTGGTCGAGCAGGCGCGCACCGCCGTTCCGGTGGAGCTGCTCGGCCGCACCGCGAACGACCTGGTGGCCGACGGGTCCGGCGTCCGGCTCACCCTCGACGACGGCACCGTGGTGCAGGGGGTGCGATGGTGATCACCGCCGGGATCGGCAAGTTCAGTCCCCGGCCGCTGCCGGCCGGCGGGGAGTGGCTGGGGCGCGGCCTGGAGTTCTTCGTCCCCTCCTTCGAGCCGTACGTCGACCGCGACGTCCTGGTCGTCGGCGGCGGTGACAGCGCCTTCGACTGGGCGCTGCACCTGGAGCCGATCGCCCGGTCGGTGACCCTGGTCCACCGGCGGGACGCCTTCCGAGCCCACGCCCGCACCGTGGAGCAGGCGCGGGCCTCGAGCGTCGAGATCATCACCAGGGCCCAGGTCTCGGCGCTGCGTGGCGACGCGCAGGTCGCCGAGGCCGAGCTGACGGTCGAGCGCGAGGACGGCCCGGCGGTCGTCGTACGGCCGGTGCAGGCGGTGGTCGCGGCGCTCGGTTTCGTGGCCGACCTCGGCCCGCTGCAGCGCTGGGGCCTGGAGACCAACAAGCGTCACCTGGTGGTGGACAGCGCGATGCGGACGAACCTCCCGCGGGTCTTCGCCGCCGGCGACATCACCGACTACCCGGGCAAGGTGCGGCTGATCGCCGTCGGTTTCGGCGAGGCGGCCACCGCCGTGAACAACGCGGCGGTCGCCATCGATCCCGACGCGCACCTCTTCCCGGGCCACTCCTCGGAAGGTGGTTGAGCGATGAGCGGTGGCCGGGAGGGGGTGCGGATGACCCCCGGCGAGATCGACGCGATGCTCGCCGAGAACCTCAAGGTCCAGGTGGCGAGCGTCGGCCCGGACGGCGCGCCGCACCTGACCACCCTCTTCTACGCCCTGATCGACGACCGGATCACGTTCTGGACCTACGGGCGCAGCCAGAAGATCCGGAACCTCGAGCGCGACGACCGGCTCAGCGCGTTGGTCGAGGACGGCACCGACTACTTCGAGCTGCGTGGCGTCTCCATCGCCGGGCGCGCCGAGATCGTCCGCGAACGCGACCGGATCCTCGAGATCGGGGCGGCCGTGGTGACCCGGATGGCGGGTGCCGGCAGCTTCGAGGAGCTCGGCGACATCGGGCGCCAGACCGTGGAGAAGCAGGCCGCCAAGCGGGTCGCCGTGGTGATCCATCCCGAGCAGGTGGCGAGCTGGGACCACCGCAAGATGGTCTGAACCGGCCTCCAAGGTCCCAGCGGGTGGGACCGACGGCAACGCAACGCGGCAAGGAGTGATGGAAATGAAGATCAAGGTGGACTTCGACCTCTGCGAGAGCAACGGGCTCTGCGAGGCGATGGCTCCCGAGGTGTTCGAGCTGGACGACGACGACTTCCTCCAGCTGAGCACCGACGAGACGACTGATGACAACGAGGCCGACGTGAAGCGTGCCGTGGCGGCGTGCCCGCGCGCAGCGATCAGGCTGGAGGAGGACGCGTGAGCAACACCGATCTGGACGGCAAGGTCGCCATCGTCACGGGGGCCGGAGCCGGCCTCGGCAGGGCCGAGGCCCTGGCGCTCGCCGACGCCGGAGCACGGGTGGTCGTCAACGACCTGCCCGGCGCCGGTGACCAGGCGGTCGAGGAGATCCGCTCCCGCGGCGGCGAGGCCGTGGCCGTGGGCGGCGACGTGAGCGACCGGGCCACCGCCGACGCGATGATGGCCGCCGCGGTCGACGGCTTCGGCCGCCTCGACATCGTGGTCAACAACGCCGGGATGACCCGCGACCGGATGCTGTTCAACCTCTCCGACGAGGAGTGGGACGCGGTCATCGCCGTCCACCTGCGCGGTCACTTCCTGCTCTCCCGCAACGCCGCGTCGTACTGGCGCGAGCAGGCGAAGGCGTCGGAGTCCGGGACGGTCGAGGCGGCCGTCGTCAACACCGCGTCCGAGGCGTTCCTGGGCGGGTCGCCCGGCCAGGCGAACTACGCCGCCGCCAAGGCGGGCATCGCCGCGCTCACCCTCTCCACCGCCCGCGGGCTCTCCCGGATCGGGGTCAGGGCCAACGCGATCTGCCCGCGGGCGCGGACCGCGATGACGGCGCAGGTGTTCGGTGCGGACCAGTCGGGCGCGAAGGTCGACCCCTACTCGGCCGACCACGTGGCACCCCTGGTCGCCTACCTGGCCTCGCCGGCGGCGAGCAACATCACCGGTCAGGTCTTCGTCGTCTACGGCGGCATGGTCGCACTGGTCGCGGCACCGGTCGTCGAGCAGCGGTTCGACGCCGCCGGCGACCTGTGGAACGCCGAGGACCTCGACCAGCAGCTCGGCGGGTTCTTCGGCGACCGCGACCCCTCCGTCGGGTTCGCGGCCGATTCGATCATGCAGCTCACGGTCTGACCGCGAGCGGGAACGGGAGTCACTGATGGGTCGTCTGGACAGCAAGGTCGCGATCGTCACCGGCGGCGCGCAGGGCCAGGGCGCCGCGATCGTCCGCGAGTTCGTCGCCGAGGGCGCCAAGGTGGTCATCGCCGACGTGGCCAAGGAGGCCGGGCAGGCACTGGCCGACGAGCTGGGCGAGGCCGCCCACTTCGCCCACCACGACGTGAGCGACGAGGCGTCCTGGGCGACGCTGGTCTCGGACACCGAGCAGCGGTTCGGCGCGATCAGCGTGCTGGCCAACAACGCCGGCGTGCTGCGGTTCGGCGAGATCGAGCGGATGCCCGCCTCCGAGGTGGAGCTGCTCTGGCGGGTCAACCAGCTGGGCTGCTTCCTGGGGATGCAGGCGGTGACCCGGTCCATGCGCGAGAACGGCGGCGGCTCGATCATCAACGCGTCCTCGGTGGAGGGCCTGGCCGGGATGCCCTCCTGCTCGGCCTACGCGGCCACCAAGTGGGCGATCCGTGGGATGACCAAGTGCGCCGCGATGGAGCTCGGCCCGAAGGGGATCCGGGTCAACTCCGTGCATCCCGGGATGATCGACACTCCGATGACCCGGGTGCACGGCGGGGATGCCGCGATGGAGTACGGCGCCTCCAAGGTCCCGCTGCGACGGGTCGGCCAGCCCGACGACATCGCACCGCTCTACGTCTACCTGGCCTCGGACGAGTCCGGCTACGTCAACGGTGCCGAGATCGCCATCGACGGCGGGGTGACCTCGACCCACGCGTTCGGCGCCTGAGGCAGCGCCTCGGCTCAGCCTGGAATCAGTGCAGCACGAGGCGGACCGCGGTCTCCATGTGGGCCGCGGTCTCCGGGGCGCTGGACCGTCCGGTCACCCAGGCGACGAGGGCGGAGAGCCACACGTCACCGAGCACCCGGGCGACGGCGATCTCCTCCTCGGTGATCTCCCGGCCGTCGTCGTTGCCGCGCATCGCGTGGGTGACCAGCGAGGTCATCGACATCCCGACCGCGTGGATCTCGGCGGTGACACTGCTGTCGGCGAACATGAAGGCGCGGGTCAGCGCCTCGGTCAGCTTCGGGTCGCCCTGCATGCCGCGCGCCATCCGCTTGAGCACGTAGAGCACGCGGTCGGCAGGGGTGTCGCCGGGCACGGGACGCTCGGTCAGGCGGGGCACGGACTCGTCGAACTGACGCCCCAGGGCGGAGACCAGCAGGTGGATCTTCGAGGGGAAGTAGCGGTAGAGGGTGCCGAGGGCGACGTCGGCCTTCTCGGCCACCGCGCGCATCTGCACCGCGTCGAAGCCGCCTTCGCTGGCCAACGCGTACGTCGCGTCCAGGATCCTCCGCCGCCGATCGCGCTGGGCGGCGGAACCGCCGGCGTCGGCGCTCTCGCGATCGCTGGTGGAGGTCAGCGAGTTCGTGGTCACGAGGTCTCCTCGGGTGGCGCGGAGTGGGCTTCGGTCGCCGTCCGCGACGCTCCGGACCGAGGTGGACCGATGCGGGGGCCGATCTGGTCGACAGACTGCGGACGGGTGTGTCTAGGCTACTCGCACGTAGCGCATAATCAGAAACACGTTCCAGTTTTGTTCCGGCCCCAGCTCCCCGCGAGTGCGGCGCCGTGACGAGTGGTCGGAGCCGAGGGGGCTCCGGTCAGGAGCCACCGCCCACCGAGGAGAGTCGTATGCGGATCGCCCTGCTGTCCTATCGCAGCAAGCCCCACGTCGGGGGCAAGGTGTCTACCTGCGTCACCTGAGCCGCGAGCTGGTCCGTCTCGGACACACCGTCGAGGTGTTCTCCGGACAGCCCTACCCCGAGCTCGACGAGGGTGTGGCGCTGACCAAGGTGCCCAGCCTGGACCTCTACCGCGAGCCGGACCCCTTCCGGATCCCCAAGCCGCGCGAGTTCCGCGACAGCATCGACGTCCAGGAGTTCGCGATCATGTGCACGGCCGGCTTCCCCGAGCCGCGCACCTTCGCCCGTCGCATCGCCCGCGTGCTCGAGGAGCGCAAGGAAGACTTCGACATCGTCCACGACAACCAGGTGCTCGGCCACGGCCTGCTCGACATCGAGGAGAAGGTCGGGTTGCCGATGATCACCACGATCCACCACCCGATCACCTTCGACCGGCGCATCGACCTCGCCCAGACCCGGAACCCGTGGCGCAAGTTCACCGTGCGCCGCTGGTACGGCTTCCTGCGGATGCAGGCGGCCGTCGCTCGCCGGGCGCGCTGGATCCTGACGCCGTCGGAGACCTCCAAGCGGGACATCGCCAAGGACTTCGGCGTCGACCCCGCCCGGATGCAGGTCATCCTGCTCGGCGTCGACGACATGTTCGTGCCGCCGACCAAGCCGCGGGTGCCCGGCCGGATCATGGCCATGGCGAGTGCGGACGCCCCGATGAAGGGGATCGCGACCCTGCTCGAGGCGTTCGCCAAGCTGCGCACCGAGCGCGACCTGGAGTTGGTGCTGGTCACCCGGCCGAGCCCCGGCGGACGCACGGAGAAGCTGATCGAGAAGCTCGGCATCGGCGACGCCGTACGGTTCGCGAACGGTCTCACCGACCAGGAGCTGGTCGAGCTGATGGGGTCGGCCGAGCTCGCCTGCGTGCCCTCGCTCTACGAGGGCTTCTCCCTGCCGACCGCGGAGATGATGGCCTGCGCGACGCCCTTGGTCGTCTCCCGGGCCGGAGCGATCCCCGAGGTGGTGGGAGAGGACGGCGAGTGCGCCGACCTGGTCCCCCCGGGCGACGTCGGCGAGCTGTACGCCGCCCTCGAGCGGATGCTCGACGACCCGGACCGCCGTGCGCGGATGGGCGCCGCCGGGCGCCGGCGGGTCGAGGAGCACTTCAGCTGGCGTGCCGTGGCCGAGAAGGTGGCCGACGCCTACCAGCACGTGATCGACGACTTCCGCGCGGAGCGCGGAGCCACCTCTACCACCGAGGAGAACTGACGCCATGCTGACCGTTGACTTCGACCGGCTGGGGCTGCGACCGGGCGACCGGGTGCTCGACATGGGCGCCGGTGCCGGGCGGCACAGCTTCGAGATGTATCGCCGCGGCGCCGACGTGATCGCGTTCGACCTGGACGCCGACGAGCTGGCCGGGGTGCGCGACCTCTTCGTCGCGATGAAGGAGGCGGGGGAGGTGCCCGACGGCGCCGAGGCCGACGTGAAGCAGGGCGACGCGCTCGCCCTGCCCTTCGCCGACGGCGAGTTCGACCGGATCGTCGCCGCCGAGGTGCTGGAGCACATCCACGCCGACGTCGACGCGATCAAGGAGCTGGTCCGGGTGCTGCGGCCCGGCGGCACCCTCGCCGTCTCGGTGCCGCGCTGGCTGCCCGAGGTGGTCAATTGGAAGCTGTCGGCCGACTACCACAACGCGCCCGGTGGCCACATCCGGATCTACACCGACCACGAGCTCATCGACAAGGTCACCAAGGCCGGCCGGTTCAACGACGGCACACCGGGTGAGGCGATGGTGTTCGAGGGCAAGGCCTACACGCACGGCCTGCACGCGCCGTACTGGTGGATCAAGTGCGCGGTCGGCGTCGAGAACGACGAGCACCCGTTGGCCAAGGCCTACCACAAGCTCCTGGTGTGGGAGATCATGAAGCAGCCGACCGCGCTCAAGGTCGCGGGCAAGGTGCTCGACCCGATGATCGGCAAGAGCATGGTGCTCTACTTCCGCAAGCCCGACGCCGCGGTGAGCGAGGCCGTCGATGCCGGCTGAGCCCGAGGTCCCGCTGGCCCGCCTGCCCTACGTCGAGGGGCTGCTCACCGCGCAGCAGGTCGCCGACACCGCGGCGGCGATCGCCGCGATGCAGGAGCCGTGGGGTGCGGTGCCGTGGACCGTCGGCGAGCACGTCGACATCTGGAACCACGTCGAGGCGGCGATGGCGATGCTGGTCGGCGGCCAGGTGGCCGCCGCGGAGCGCGCCTACGCCTGGGTTCCCACGCTGCAGCGCGCCGATGGGTCGTGGCCGATGAAGATCGTCGACGGCCGTGCCGAGGACGAGCGCGGCGAGGTCAACATGTCCGCCTACTTCGCCGTCGGGGTGTGGCACCACTGGCTGGTCCGGCGCGACATCGGCTTCGTCCAGCGCTACTGGCCCTCGGTGCGGGCGGGCCTGGACTTCGTGGTCTCGCTGCAGCAGCCGTTCGGCGGGATCCAGTGGACCCCCGAGGACGACTTCTGCCTGCTCACCGGCAACTCCAGCATCTACCACTCGCTGCGGGCCGGCGTCGCGCTCGCCGACCTGATGGACGACCCGCAGCCGGAGTGGGAGCTGGCCGGTGGCCGGCTCGGGCACGCCGTGCGGCACCACCGCTCGGAGTTCGCCGACAAGTCGACCTACTCGATGGACTGGTACTACCCGGTGCTCGGTGGCGCGGTGCGCGGCCAGGAGGCGCGTGACCTGCTGTCGTCACGCTGGGGCGACTTCGTGGTGCCCGGTCTGGGCATCCACTGCGTCGACACCAACCCGTGGGTGACGGGTGCGGAGACCTGCGAGCTCGCGATGGCGCTGGACGTGATCGGCGAGTCGGAGCGGGCCCGGGCGCTGGTCGCCGACATGCAGCACCTGCGCGAGGACGACGGACGCTACTGGACCGGCTGGGTCTACGACGACCCGGCGCGCGCCAACCCCGACGGGGAGCCGCGCAACGTGCACTGGCCCGTCGAGCACACCACCTACACCGCGGCCGCCGTGCTGCTGGCGGTGGACGCGCTGGGGGAGACCTACGGGCACGCGACCGCGGGCTCGGGCATCATCCGCGGCACGTCGCTCGCGCCGCACTTCCAGGAGATCGCGCTGGAGTGCGGCTGCCGCTCGGAGGAGACCGTCGGCCGACGCTAGGGCGTGCCGACCGGGGCCGACGCCGCCGTCCCGGCCTCGACCGCGTCGCCCGCGTCGCCGCCGGTGCGCTGCAACACCCGCAGCGAGCCGACGGCGGCCACCTCGGTGAACTGTCCGCTCGCCAGGGCCGGTAGGTAGATCAGCTCGTACGGTGGCCGCCCGCCGTCGGCCGGGTCCGGGAACACGTCGTGGATCGCGAGGTAGCCGCCGGCCTGCACCCATCGGGGCCAGGACTCGAAGTCGTCACGAGCGGGCTGCTCGCCGTGGCCGCCGTCGATGAAGAGCAGGGAGAGTGGCGTCCGCCAGTGGCGGGCGACCGTGGTGGACGCGCCGACCACGGCGACCACGTGGTCCTCGAGCCCGGCCCGCGCGATCGTCCTCCGGAAGACGCCCAGGGTGTCCATCCGGTCCGACTCGGGGTCGACCAGCGAGGTGTCGTGGTGCTCCCAGCCCGCCTGGTTCTCCTCCGAGCCGCGGTGGTGGTCGACGGTGAAGACGGTGGCGGGGTGGCGGTGCCGGGGGAGGCGGCGGAGATCGCCTGCGCCGCCGCGCCCAGGTAGACCGCCGACTTCCCGCAGTAGGTGCCGACCTCGAGCGCCGGGCCGTGCGGGAGGCGCTCGAGCGCGATCCGGTGCAGCAGGTCGCCCTCGTCCTCGGGCATGAAGCCCTTCGCGGCGCGGGCATGTCCGATCAGGTGGGACGGCATCGTGTCGGTCACGCCCGCACTCTAGTAAACTGAAACCTGTTCTATTTCGGTCGGCCGCTGTACGGGCACCGCCGACCGCGCACGTCTGCACACCGGACCCGAGGAGAGCACCCCATGTCGATCGGCATCAGCGACGAACAGGTCGAGCTCGCCGCCACCCTGCGCAAGTGGGCCGGCAGCCTCGGGGCGATCGAGGCCGTCCGGGCCGCCGAGGGCGACCCCGACGCACGGTTCGACGACGTCTGGTCAGCCATCGAGGAGATGGGCCTGCACGCCATCGCGGTGCCGGAGGGCTCCGGCGGTGGTGGCGGCACCATGGTCGACCAGGCGGTCGCCGTGGAGGCCTGCGCCCACGCGCTGCTGCCCGGCGGCCTGCTCGGCGCCGCCACCGGCAGCCGGATCACCGGGACCCCGGGCCGGTACGGCGTGCACGCCAGCCCCGGCGTCGTCTGGGACGGCGGCACCGCCGCCGATCACCTGGTGGCCGAGGGCGGGTCCGCACCGGCGGCCGCGCCCGGCCTCGACCTGAGCGCCCGGCATGCGGCGGTGCACGGTGCCGGTCCGGTGGACGAGTCGTGGCGTCGTACGGCGGTGACGTTGGCGGCGGCCGAGGCTGCCGGGGTGGCCCGGTGGTGCCTGGAGACCGCGGTCGAGTACGCCGGAGTCCGTGAGCAGTTCGGCCGTAGGATCGGCTCCTTCCAGGCGATCAAGCACCTGTGCGCGCAGATGCTGGAGACCGCGGAGTCGGTCACCGCGGCCGCCTGGGACGCGGCCGCGGCCGCTGACGGTGCGGACCCGGATCAGTGGGCATTCGCCGTCGACGTGGCCCAGGCGATCTGCTTCGACGGGGCCGTCCGGGTGGCCGAGGACTGCATCCAGGTCCTCGGTGGGATCGGGTTCACCTACGAACACGACGCCCACCTCTACCTGCGCCGGGCGCTCACCCTCCGCGCCCTCGCCGGCTCCTCCGACGACGCGGCGGAGCGGCTGACCGCGGCCACCGTGGCCGGGCGCCGTCGCCAGGTCCAGGTCGACCTCGAGGGTCGCGACGAGCCGGTCCGGCCCCGGATCCGGGAGACCGCCGAGGCGATCGCCGCGGCGCAGGACCGCCGCGTGGCCCTGGTCGACGCCGGCTACCTGACGCCACACTGGCCAGCGCCGTACGGGCTCGGTGCCGACCCGACCACCCAGATCGTCGTCGACCAGGAGCTCGCGCGGGCCGGGGTCGAGCGCCCGGACCTGGTGATCGCCGGGTGGGCGGTGCCGACGATCCTGGCGCACGGCACCGACGCCCAGCGGGAGCGTTTCGTCCGTCCTTCGCTGCTGGGCGAGCTGGTCTGGTGCCAGCTCTTCTCCGAGCCGGGCTCCGGCTCCGACCTCGCCTCGCTGCGCACCAAGGCGGTCAAGGTCGACGGCGGCTGGCGACTCTCGGGCCAGAAGGTCTGGACCTCGGGGCGGAGAAGTCCGATTGGGGCATCTGCCTGGCCCGCACCGACGCCGACGCGCCGCAGCACAAGGGCATCTCCTACTTCCTGGTCGACATGCGCTCGGCCGGCATCGACGTGCGCCCGTTGCGCGAGATCACCGGCGAGTCGCTCTTCAACGAGGTCTTCCTCGACGACGTCTTCGTGCCCGACGACTGCCTGGTCGCCGAGCCCGGCGACGGGTGGCGGCTGGCCCGCACCACGCTGGCCAACGAGCGGGTGGCGATGGCCAGCGCGCGGCTGACCAAGAGCGTGGAGCGTGCGGTGGAGCTCGCCGCCACCGGCGACCTCGGCCCGGTCGCACGGGTCAAGGTCGGGCACCAGGTCGCCCTCGCCACCGTCTGCGCGCTGCTCGGGGTGCGGACCACGCTGCGCGCGCTGGGCGGCCGCGGCCCCGGGGCGGAGTCCAGCGTCGCCAAGCTGCTCGGCGTGCGCAGCCGTCAGGAGTCCTCCGCCCTCGTCGTCCAGCTCCAGGGCGAGCAGCTCGCCGTGCTGTCCGGTGCCACCCGGGTCGCCGAGGACGGGGCCGACTCCCTCGGCGCCGACGTCTGGGAGCAGCTCAACACCCGCTGCCTCTCCATCGCCGGCGGCACCACGCAGATCCTGCGCAACGTGGCGGGGGAGCGGATCCTCGGGCTGCCCCGCTGAGGAATCCCGGTTGAGCCCGGGTCTCCTGATGCGGTTCGCTGAGGACCATGAGCGAGATACGGGTGGGACCGGCCGGCGATGCGGACCGCTATCGCGCGAGTGACGACCTGGTCTGGTTCCAGGAGGTGCTGGCGCACCCGAGCGATCTGATGCTCACCGGCGTGCGCCCGGACCAGCGGTTCGCGGCCGAGATCGACGGGGCGGACGAGGCGACGTACCCGGGGATCTACGGGGTGTACCCGCTCCAGCTCGCCCTGGCCGGAGGCGACGGTACGCCGCGGCAGGTGCCGTGCGCCGGACTGACCTGGGTGGGCGTGCACCCCGACCACCGGCGCCGGGGCGTGCTGTCGGCCATGCTGCGTCACCACTTCGAGCAGGTGCACGCCGAGTCCGGCACCCATCTCTCCGCCCTGCATGCCAGCGAGCCCGCCATCTACGGACGGCACGGCTACGGCCTGGCTTCGCTCGAGCTGGAGGTCGGGCTGTCGCGGGGGACCACCCTGACGGCGCCCGGGCTGGACGAGGCCGCCGCCGCGATCAGCACGCGGATGGCGACGGTCACCGATGCCGACGTGCCGGCGCGGATGCTGGCGTGTCACCGCGACACCGCCGAGGCGGGCGCGGTCATCGGCGCTCCGGACTACTACGAACGCCTCTGCCTGGAGCTGCCCGAGCACGTCCGCGACAAGGAGTCGTGGCGGGTGCTGTTCGCCCGCCGGGACGGCCGGGACGTGGGTTGTGCGATGTTCCGGCGCGAGGACAAGTGGGAGCGCGGTCGGCCGGCCGCCGAGCTCGACGTGTGGGCGGTGGTCGGCGAACCGGCCGCCCGGCTGACGCTGCTGCGCCGGCTGGTCGACTTCGACCTCGTCGGCACCGTCAAGGTGCGCACCGTCGGGAGTGAGGACCCGCTGCTGACCTGGGCCGGCGGCCCTCGCGCCACTGCGTCCGTGGAGACCTTCGACAGCCTCTGGGTGCGCTTGGTGGACCTGCCCGAGGCGCTGATGGCGCGCAGCTGGAGCGCGCCCTGCGACGTCGTCGTCGAGGTCGCCGACTCCGCGGCGCCGTGGAACCAGGGCCGGTGGCGGATCCGTGCCGACGCCACCGGCACCGCCGAGGTGGAGCGCACCGGCGCCGAGGCCGACCTGCGGCTCCCGGTGCAGGCGCTGGGTGCGGCGTACCTCGGTGGGACCAACCTGCTCGGCCTGGCCCGGGCGGGCGTGATCAGCGAGGCGCAGCCCGGTGCCGCCCGCGCCCTGTGGCACGGGCTGCGCACCGACGCCGCGCCGACGGCGGCGGTCGGCTTCTGAGGCTTGCCGGGTCGTCCGGGGTGGACGGTCCGCGGGTCAGGCGGACTCGCCGACGACCGGGCTGGTGCGACCCCGCCGCCACCCGGCCCAGTGCCACTGCAGGTAGCGGTCGATCGCCCGCACGATGTGGGCCGAGCGCACGGACGGGAACATGTCGAAGGCGTGTTGGGCGCCGGGCAGCTCGATGTAGACCACGCTGTGTCGCGACACCTCCCGCAGCCGCTGCACGAAGGCGCGGGCCTGGCCGACGTTCACCAGGGTGTCGCTGGTCCCGTGCAGCACGAAGAAGTCGGGGGCGTCCTCGCCCACCCGCAGCAGCGGCGAGGCCTTCTCGAACACCTCCGGATCGTCGGCATAGGTCCGCTGCATCACCCGCGGAGCGAGGAACCGGTCCCGGGTCTGGGTCACGCTGGAGATCTGCGTCGACCCGGACAGGTCGTAGACGCCGTAGTGCGGCACCGCCACCTGGACGCTGGTGTCGGCGTCCTCGAAGCCGGGCTGGAGGTCGGGGTCGTTCGGGGTGACTGCGGCGAGCGCGGCGAGGTGGCCGCCCGCCGAACCCCCGGTGATCGCCAGGTAGTCCGGGTCGCCCCCGAAGGCCTCGATGTGGTCCTTCACCCAGGCGATCGCGGCCTTCACGTCCACGATCTGCGCCGGCCACGGGTCGCGCGGCGCGAGCCGGTAGTTGATCGCGACGCAGACCCAGCCCTTCGCCGCCAGGTGCTGCATCAACGGCAGTCCCTGCTGGTCCTTGCGACCAAGGATCCAGGCGCCGCCGTGCACCTGCAACAGCACCGGCGCCCCGGAGGGCGGCGTCACCTCGGAGGTGTAGATGTCGAGCATCCCGCGGCCGCCGTACGGTGCGAACGGGATGTCGCGGTGCACCTGGACGCCGGCCCTGCGGCGGGCACCGCCGTAGCCGAACGGGTTCGCGATGCTGCGCCACGGGGTGGCCAGCTCCGCCGGGGTCGGTACGGCGTCCAGCTGCTCGGTGTAGTCGACCCCGAGCCCTTCGACCAGGGCCTCCTCGGCGGTCTCGGCCACCCGCTGGCTCTGGCGCAGCAGGTAGGCGAGCCCCACGCTGGATGCTCCGGCGAGGGCGAGGCCCCGCAGGTCCCGCTTGCGGCTGCTGGCGGCGTTGACCGCCGCGTCGGCGACGGTCAGCCCCAGCACGTGGGGTGCCAGCTCGCTGGTCAGCCACCCGGCGAAGAAGGCGGGGATCCCGGCGCGGAAGCCCGGCAGCGGGCGGATCGCGTTCGCGGTCAGCGCCGCGGTGATGAGCTGGCGACGTACGAAACCCATGACCCCGAGGGTAGTCGGATCGTTGCTCGTCCTGGAACCTGTTCTAGAGCCGGGACGAGCCCGGCCGGAAGGAGTCGGCATGCAGCGCCTGTCCGGTCTGGACGCGAGCTTCCTCTACCTGGAGACGCCTGCTCAGCTCCTACACGTCTGCGCGGTGATGGTGCTGGACCCGAGCACGATGCCGGAGGGCTACTCCTTCCCGCGCGTCCTGGACGGCATCGAGCAGCGGGTGCGCGACGTCCCGGCGTTCACCCGGAAGATCCGCGGCGTGCCCCTCGGCCTGGACCACCCGGTCTGGGTCCGCGACCAGGACTTCGACATCGAGCGGCACCTGCACCGCCTGGCCCTGCCCACCCCGGGCGGCTACCGCGAGCTGATGGACCTCTCCGCCCATCTCGCCTCGCTGCCGCTGGACCGGTCCCGTCCGCTGTGGCAGATGTGGCTGATCGAGGGCTATCGGCCCGACGGCCCGGACGGCCCGGAGCGGGTCGTGGTCTTCGCGAAGATGCACCACGCCACGGTCGACGGCGTCTCCGGCTTCAACCTGGTCTCCCACCTGTGCTCCCTGGAGCCGCAGGCAGCACCGATCGAGGTCTCCGGCCCCGCCGGCCGCCTGCGCGACCCGAGCCGCGGCGAGCTGCTCGGACGCGCCGTGCTCGGGACGGTGGGCCGACCGCTCACCTTCGCCAGGGTGCTCCGACCCTCGGCCGACCTGATCGCCAAGACGGTGGGCCGGGTGCGGGAGGGCACCGCGATGGCCGCGCCGTTCTCCGCTCCGCGCACCTCCTTCAACGGCACGATCACCGGCCATCGCGCACTCGGTCTGATCGATCTCGACCTGGAGGAGATCCGCGAGGTGAAGCGTGCCTCGGGGACCACGGTCAACGACGTGGTGCTGGCCGTCGTCGGCGGCGCACTGCGCGCCTACCTGGCCGAGCGCGACGAGCTGCCGGAGACGTCGCTGCTGGCCACGGTGCCGGTCAGCGTGCGGGACGCCTCGCGGCGCAGCGACGGGGCGAACAAGGTGTCGGCCCTGTTCTGCAGGCTCGGCACCGACCTGGCCGATCCGCAGGAGCGGCTGCGGATGATGGCCGAGCGCAACCGGCACGCGAAGGACCATCACAACGCGATCCCGGCGGACGCGCTCCAGGACTGGGCCGAGTTCGCCGCCCCGCGGACCTTCGGCCTGGCGGTGCGCGCCTACGCCAACCTGCGGCTGGCCGAGAAGCACCCCGTGGTGCACAACCTGGTGATCTCCAACGTGCCGGGACCACCGGTGCCGCTCTACTTCATGGGCGCCCGGATCGATGCGATGCATCCGCTCGGACCGGTCTTCCACGGGGCGGGCCTGAACATCACCGTGATGTCCAACGCGGGCCGGGTGCACGTCGGTGCGATCAGCTGCCGCGAGTCGATGCCCGACGTGGACGCGCTGGTGCGCCACTTCCCGGTCGAGCTCGAGCGCCTGCGCAAGGCGGTCCTGGTCGGCTGAGTCTGGTCGGCTGAGTCTGGCCGGCTGAGTCTGGTCGGCCGGTCAGCGCTGCCGGGCACGCTCGACGGCGTCGTGGAACGCGCGCAGCACGTAGGGCGGCACCTGCATCCCCCGGCGGTGCGCCCACAGCAGGTCGCGCTCCACCCGGACCGCCTGCCCGGCGAAGGAGTCCACGTCGTCGGCGATGCCCAGGGTCGCCATCACCGCGCCGAAGTCGGCGCGCTGGCCGTCGGTGTTGGCGCCGACCGGCGCGAACGAGACCGTCCGCATCCGTCGGACCAGCCAGCGCTGCCAGGCGGCGAGCTCGGCCCACAGCCCACGGGCGGAGAGCTGGTAGAAGGCGTAGTGGCCCGGCTCCTGGCGCTTGATCGGGGCGAGCACGGTGCGCGCGACAGCATGCTCGCCGAGCTCCTCGGTGCCCCGGTGCAGCAGGTTGTAGGCGAGCACCGCGGAGCGCTCGGTGGCCATCCCGGTGAGGTAGTAGAGCATCCGGCAGACGTCCTGGAAGCCGTCGAGATGGGCCAGCACGCCCAGCAGGCGGAGCTTGGCGCCGACCGTCTCGGTGTCCGGCGCGGCGGGGGAGCGGCCGAGTTCGACCTGGAGCCGGTCCAGGATCCGTCCGTGCTGGATCTCCTGCGGCTGCCAGACCTCGGCGTAGAAGTAGCGGTCGACGGCGGGTGGATCCGGCAGCATCGTGGTCAGCTCGAGCACGTTGCGGTCGACCTCCAGCTCGACCCGGGCCATGTAATCCAGGACGTGGCCGAACCGGCGCTCGAAGGTCTGCGGGTCCCGCACCGTGAAGTCCACCGCGTCCAGGCGCAGCGGAGGGTGCTCCTCGGCCAGCCGGTCGACGTGCTCGACGAGTCGACGATCCTCGCTGGTGCCCCGGGCCATACTCCATTGTGACTGCCTCCCGGTCTCCCGGTGACCGGGAGGTGCCGCCCGCTCGAAATAGAACACGTTACAGTTGGACTGTGGATGCAGAGGCGATCAACGCAGTACGCGACGTGGTCCGCGAGGTTCTCGAGCGGGAGAGCGACGCAGCCCGGTGGCCCGCCTGGGCGGCCGCCGGCCTGACCGCGCTCCCGGTCCCGGAGGAGCACGGAGGAGAGGGCTTCGGTCTCGAGGCCGTCGCCGTGCTGCTGCGCGAGGCAGCGCACCGGGGGGTACAGACGCCCGCGTGGGACACCCTGTGCTGCGGTGCGCTGACGCTGGCGTCGTACGGGACCGATGCGCAGCGCAAGGAGCTGCTGCCCGGTGTCGCCACCGGTGAGACGCTGCTCGCCGCCGCGCTCCGTGAGCCCGGCCTGCCGACCGGCAGCACCGAGGGCCTGCGCACCCGCTACCACGACGGCGCGGTCACCGGTCGCAAGGTCGCGGTCACCCACGCCGTCGACGCGGCCCGGCTCCTGGTCACCGCGCTCGACGGGGATCGACCGGTCGTCGTGCTCGTCGACCCCCGCGCTGCCGGCGTCGAGCTGTACGTCTCCTCCGCCGCGAGCGCGGAACCCCAGCACACCGTGGTCCTCGACGGTGCCCGCGCCGAGCTGCTGGAGCCCGGTGCGGCCGAGCACCTCCTCGCGCTGGCCCGTGCCGGCCTGTCCGTCTCGGCCGCCGGCGTGCTGGCCGGTGCCCGCGACCTCACCGCGGACTACGTCAAGGGACGCCGGCAGTTCGGGCGGGCCCTGGCCGAGTTCCAGGCCGTCTCGCTGCAGATGGCCGACGTCTACGTCACCTCCCGCACCCTCGACCTCGCCGCCGACAACGCGGTATGGCGGGTGGCCGCGGGACTGCCGGCCGCCGACGACCTCGCCGTCGCCGGATACTGGGCCAGCCAGGTCGCGCCGTCCGCCCTGCGCACCTGCCACCACGTGCACGGCGGGATGGGCGTCGACATCACCTATCCGCTGGTCGGCTACACCACGTGGGGCTCCGACCTCGCCTACGCCCTGGACACGCCCGGCGCCCGGGTCCCGGTCGAGGACCCCGCCACCAAGAACCTGGAGCTCACCGACGCGCAGCGCGCGCTCAAGGCCGAGTTGCGGGAGTGGTTCGCCGGCCTCTCCGCCGAGTTCGGACACCCCGCCGACCCCGGCCCCGACGGCTCGGTCGACCGGCACGGTCCGACGTACCAGCGGTTGATCCGCCGGATGGGCTCGGACGGCTGGATGGGGGTCGGCTGGCCCGCGGAGTACGGCGGCCACGGACTCGGCGAGATCGAGCAGACCGTCTTCGCCAACGAGGCGCAGTACCACGACGTCCACCTTCCCTCGGTGACGCTGCAGACCGTCGGGCCGACCCTGATCCGCTACGGCACCGAGCGGCAGAAGGAACTGTTCCTCTCCCGGATCCTCGCCGGGGACGTGCACTTCGCCATCGGGTACTCCGAGCCCGACGCGGGCACCGACCTGGCGTCGCTGCGCACCAGCGCCCGCCTGGTCGAGGACGACGGCGACCCCTACTACCTGGTCAACGGCCAGAAGATGTGGACCACCGGGGGGCACCAGGCCGACTACATCTGGCTCGCGGTCCGCACCGACCCCGACGCTCCCAAGCACAAGGGCATCTCGATCCTGATCGTGGACACCCGCGACCCCGGCTACTCCTCGACCCCGATCCTCACCGCCGACGGGTCGCACCACGTCAACGCCACCTACTACAACGACGTGAAGGTGCCCGTCGAGATGGTGGTCGGCGAGGTCAACCAGGGGTGGAAGCTGATCACCACCCAGCTCAACCACGAGCGGGTCATGCTCGGCCCGGCCGGCCGGATCGAGGGACTCCGGGACAAGGTCGTGGCGTGGGCGGACGCCGCCGGCGTGCGGGACAGCGCCGACGTCGCCGACCTGCTGGGCCGCACCACGGCGGTCTTCCGGGTCAACGAGCTGCTCAACTGGGAGGTCGCCCGCGCGGCGGCCGAGGGTGAGATCAGCGTCGCCGACGCCTCCTCGTCCAAGGTCTTCGCCGCCGACCAGGTGCAGCACCTGCTCGCCGACCTGATCGCCCTCGTGCACCGCCACGGCGATCCCGGCGAGGGTGCCACCAAGGAGCTGCTGGACTACCTCGACCCGCAGGCCAAGCGGAACCTGGTGCTCACCTTCGGCGGCGGCGTCCAGGAGGTGCAGCGCGAGCTGATCTCGATGTTCGGCCTGGGGCTGCCCCGGGTCCCGCGGTGACGGAGGAGCGCGCCCGATGAGTGACCCCGTGCAGACCCAGGACCTGGTGCCCGCCGCGATCCATGCCCACGTGATGGCCGAGGCCGAGCGGATCCAGGGGTGGGGCGAGGCCGCCGAGCGCACCGCGCGCGACGAGGTCAACCAGCCCACGATCAACAACTGGCTGGAGGCGATGGGCATCGACAGCCCCCGCTTCCGGTCGGGTGAGGCGCCACCGTCGATGGCGCAGGTGTGGACGATGTACGGCCTGGGCGGGACCCCGGCCGACGACGATCCGCTCCACTCGATGATGCGGGTGCTGAACGAGGCCGGGTTCACCGCCGTGCTGGGCACCAACAGCGAGCAGAGCTACGACCGCTACCTCGAGGTCGGCGAGCAGCTGCGGATCACCACCGCGCTGGACTCGGTGGTCGGTCCGAAGGCGACCGGGATGGGGGTCGGCTACTTCGTCACCTCTCGCAGCACCTGGTACGTCGATCACCCGGCGCCCGACGGCGGGGAGGCCACCCCCGAACGGGTGGCGACGATGCTCTTCCGGGTGCTGAAGTTCATCCCGAAGAAGGAGAACGCCGGTGGCTGAGGCACGAGCACAGCGAGCCGCGACGGCCGGTCCGGTGCGTCCCGTGGTCGGGCGCGACAACGCCTTCTTCTTCGAGGGCACGGCGCGCGAGGAGCTGCGGATCCAGAAGTGCAACGCCTGCGGTGTGCTGCGGCACCCGCCCGGTCCGGCGTGTCCCGACTGCGGCGCCCTGGACCGCGGCCACGTGCTCGCCGCGGGCACGGGGACCGTCTTCTCGTTCCTGGTGCACCGCGCGCCGCAGGTGCCGGGCAAGGAGCTGCCGCTGGTGATCGCCCTGCTCGACCTCGACGAGGGCGTGCGGATGGTCGCCGAGGTGACCGGAGTCGCCGCCGAGGGCCCCGACGGGCTCGCCATCGGCGACCGGCTGGCGGTCGGCTGGAACCGGATCGACGACGAGCTGACCCTGCCGGTCTGGCACCGGGTCGAGCGGGGCGGAGAGTCCGCAGCGGCATCGGCCCCGACCCAGGCTGCGACCCAGGCTGCGACACCGACAGGAGAGGGCGCATGACCCGCGCGATCGAGGCCGGAGACCGGCTGCCGGAGTGGACCCTGCCGATCACCCCCACGATGGTGGTCTCCACGGCCCTGGCCACCCGCGACTTCCAGGACGTGCACCACGACCGGGACCGGGCCCAGGCGGCCGGGTCCCAGGACATCTTCGTCAACATCCTCACCTCGACCGCCCTCTGTGAGCGCTACGTCACCGAGTGGGCGGGGACCGACGTACAGATCCTCGGGATCGGCATCCGTCTCGGCGCGCCCGCCTATCCCTACGACACGCTCACCTTCACCGGCGAGGTCGCCGAGGTCTCCGACGAGGGCGGGCGCGGGGTGGCCACGATCAAGGTGACCGGCGCGGTCTCCTCGGGCAGTCACGTGATCGGCACCGTGCGGGTGGCGGCATGAGTGCGCCGAGCGACGCCGGGCGGACCCTGTCCGGCCGGGCTGCGATCGTCGGCATCGGCGCGACCGAGTTCTCCAAGGAGTCCGGTCGCTCCGAGCTGCAGCTCTCCGTGGAGGCGGTGCAGCACGCCCTGGCCGACTCCGGGCTCACCCCGGCCGACGTCGACGGCCTGGTCACCTTCACCATGGACACCTCCTCGGAGATCGCGGTGGCGCGCGAGCTCGGGATGGGGGAGCTGAGCTTCTTCAGCCGGATCAACTACGGCGGCGGCGCGGCCTGCGCGACCGTGCAGCAGGCGGCGATGGCCGTGGCCACCGGCGTCGCGGACGTGGTGGTCTGCTACCGCGGCTTCAACGAGCGCTCCGGCCAGCGGTTCGGGCAGGTGCAGAACTGGGCCGCGACCCAGGTCAACACCAACGGTCTGGACAACGCCTGGACCTACCCGCTGGGCCTCAGCACCCCGGCCGCGACGGTCGCCATGCAGGCCCGCCGCTACATGCACGAGTACGGCGCGACCTCCGAGGACTTCGGCCGGGTGGCGGTGGCTGACCGCAGGCACGCCGCCAACAACCCGCATGCCTTCTTCCACGGCAGGCCGATCACACTGGAGGACCACCAGGCTTCCCGGATGATCGCGGACCCGCTGCACCTGCTCGACTGCTGCCAGGAGTCCGACGGGGCGGTCGCGCTCGTCGTGGTCTCCGCCGAGCGCGCCCGGGACCTGCCGAACAAGCCGGCGCTGGTGGCCGCGGCCGCTCAGGGGTCCGGGCGCGACCAGTTCGTGATGACCTCCTACTACCGCGACGACATCGGCATCCCCGAGATCGGTGTGGTGGGCCGGCAGCTGTGGCGCCAGTCCGGACTGACGCCGGACGACATCGCCACCGCGGTCCTCTACGACCACTTCACCCCGTACGTGCTGATGCAGCTGGAGGAGCTCGGCTTCTGCGGCCGCGGCGAGGCCGGCGACTTCGTCAAGGACGGCGCGATCGAGGTCGGTGGCCGGTTGCCGCTGAACACCCACGGCGGGCAGCTCGGGGAGGCCTACATCCACGGGATGAACGGGATCGCCGAGGGCGTCCGCCAGATCCGGGGCACCTCGGTGAACCCGGTGGCGGGAGCGGAGCACGTGCTGGTCACCGCCGGCACCGGTGTGCCCACCAGCGGGTTGATCCTCTCCGTCTGAGCGAGGCTGAGGTGGCACGGCCGGGAGTGCACCGGCCGGGAGTGCACCCGCCGGGCGGGGACCGACGTACCGGCGCGCTGCGCCGTCGATCGCCGGGAGGGGGCTAGCGTGGTCCGCGGACTTTCCTCGAGACGGGAGCCGTAGCCAATGACACTCGGGTCACCGGCGACACTCGCGGCGTTGCCGCTGGCGTCGGACACCATCATCGACGCAGCCTGGGTCGACTACCTGATCCTGGCCACCTACTTCGTCTTCGTCCTGGGCATCGGCTGGATGGCCAGACGACAGATCTCGGATGCCGTGGACTACTTCCAGTCCGGGCGTGCGCTGCCGGCCTGGGTCACCGGCCTGGCCTTCATCTCGGCCAACCTGGGCGCCGTCGAGATCATGGGCATGTCGGCCAACGGCGCCGAGTTCGGCCTGCCCGCGGTGCACTACTTCTGGGTGGGCGCGATCCCGGCGATGCTCTTCCTCGGTGTCGTGATGATGCCCTTCTACTACGGGTCGAAGGTCCGTTCGGTGCCCGAGTTCATGCTCCGCCGGTTCGGCCCCGGGGCGCACCTGGTCAACTCGATCTCCTTCGCCCTGGCGCAGCTCCTGATCGCCGGGGTCAACCTGTACCTGCTGGGGATCATCGTCCGTGCGCTGCTCGGGTGGCCGCTGCCGGTGGCTCTGGTCGTGGCGGCGATCGTGGTGCTCTCCTACATCGCGTTGGGTGGTCTCTCCGCCGCGATCTACAACGAGGTGCTCCAGTTCTTCGTGATCATCGCTGCGCTGCTGCCGCTGACGGTGATCGGGCTGCACCAGGTCGGCGGCTGGGACGGTCTGATGGACCGGGTCGCGCCGGCCAAGGACGCCGAGGGCGCGGTCACCGCGACGGTGGGGCAGCAGACCGAGTCCTGGCCGGGCCAGGCGCTGACCGGCTTCGACTCCCCGGTGCTCTCGGTGATCGGGATCGTCTTCGGTCTGGGCTTCGTGCTCTCCTTCGGATACTGGACGACCAACTTCGTCGAGGTCCAACGGGCGATGGCCTCGGACTCGATCTCCTCGGCCCGCAAGACGCCGATCATCGGCGCGTTCCCGAAGATGTTCATCCCGTTCGTCACCATCATCCCCGGCATGCTCGCCGCGGTGCTGGTCACCGAGATCGCGGACCTCAAGGCGGGCGGAAGCCCGCCCGGCGGCGCGTCCGGGGACGGGGTGGCCTACAACGACGCGCTGCTCTACCTGATGCGGGACCTGCTGCCCAACGGCCTGCTGGGGGTGGCCATCACCGGCCTCCTCGCCGCGTTCATGGCCGGCATGGCGGCGAACATCTCGGCGTTCAACACCGTCTTCAGCTATGACCTGTACGGCGACTACCTGGTCAAGGGCCGCAGCGACGACCACTACCTGCGGGTCGGTCGCTGGGCCACGGTCGCGGCGACGGTGATCGCGATCGGCACCGCGACGCTGGCCGCGAACTTCTCGAACATCATGGACTACCTCCAGACGCTGTTCGGGTTCTTCAACGCCCCGCTCTTCGCCACCTTCATCCTCGGCATGTTCTGGCGGCGGATGACGGCGACCGCCGGCTGGGTCGGCCTGGTCGCCGGCACCCTCTCCGCGGTCCTGGTCGCGTTCCTGAGCGAGGACGCGTTCGGGTCGCTCAGTCTCGGTGTGCTGCCGCTCTCCGGCCAGGGCGCGGCGTTCGTCTCGGCCTCGGTGGCCTTCGTGGTCGACATCGTGCTCAGCGTCGTGGTGTCGTTGATGACCCGTCCGAAGCCGGCTGAGGACCTGGTCGGGCTGGTCTACTCCGAGACCCCGCGCGAGATGCGCACCGACCCGAACGAGGCGTCCCGGCCGTGGTACCAGCGCACGATCCCACTGGCCAGCATCGCCGGGGTGATGGTCGTGATCCTGAACGTCATCTTCTAGGAGGCACAGCCATGGACGAGGCGGAGCAGACCAGTCACAGCGAGCGCCGGCGCCGGCACACCTCGCGGGCCTTCGACATCCGCACGGTGATCGGCGCCCTGCTCGGGATCTACGGCGTGGTGCTGGTCGCGGTCGACATCGTCGGCGACGACGCGGGCAAGGAGACGGGCGACCTGTCCGCGAACCTGTGGGCCGGTCTGGCCCTGATCGCGGTCTCCGTGGTGTTCCTGACCTGGGTGCGGCTCAGGCCCGTCGTGGTGGAGGACACCGACGACGGGCCGGAGGACCGCTCCTGAGCGGACCCACCTCAGCCTGATTCAGCGGGTGGTCAGCACGCAGTCGGCGAGCACGGGTGCGCCGGCGCGCGGGCCGGCGCCGATCGTCGCGGTGGCGATGATCCGGCCGTCCTCGCGCCAGCCGTCGACCGCGATCGACTCGCCCGGGAAGACCACGCCGGCGAAGCGGCCGGTGAAGTCGGCGACCTGCGCGGCCTCGCCGTCGAGGAGGCCGTCGGTCAGCTCGCGCAGCACGATCCCGTAGGAACAGAGGCCGTGCAGGATCGGCGCCGGGAAGCCGGCGCCCTCGGCGAACGTGGGGTCCGCGTGCAGCGGGTTGCGGTCGCCGCAGAGCCGGTAGAGGAGGGCTTGCTGCGGGGTGACGTCGTAGGCGGTGCTGAGGTCGGCCGCGCGCTCGGGCACGACGACCGACTCCGCAGAGCCGCGGTCACCGCCGAAGCCGCCCTCGCCCTTGACGAAGATCGAGGAGCGCACCCGCCACAGCTCGGCACCGGCGTGGTCGGTGACCACGCCCTCCTGCCAGATGACGGCCGCCTTGCCCTTGTCCCAGATGTCGGTGAGCGTGGTGGTGAGGTGGCCGTTCCCCGACGTCGGGATCGGCCCGGAGACGCTGATCGACTGGGCGCCGTGCACCACCTGGGCGAGGTTGATGTCGCAGCCGGGCAGGTCGAGCGGCGGCGGGTCCGTCGCGTGGAAGGTGGGGGCGACGACGCCGAAGGACGGCAGCACCTGGAGGGCGTCGTCGTCCAGCGTGTAGCGCAGCGCCGCGGCCGAGGTGTTGTCGCCCTCGCGCGAGCCGGCGCCGATGCCCAGGTGGTAGAGCAGGACGTCGGACTCGGACCAGCTGAACGTGACGTCGGCGGTCTGCGCGCCGATGGCGACGGACGGGTCGATGGGCATCAGGCGCTCTCCTTCTCCGGCGTGGCGGCGATCTGCTCGGCAGCCAGGTAGCCGAAGACGATAGCGGGCCCGATGGTGCCGCCGGGCCCCGGATAGGTGTTGCCCATCACGGCGGAGGAGACGTTGCCCGCGGCGTAGAGGCCGGGCAGCACGGACCCGTCCTCCCGGAGCACCCGAGCATGCTCGTCGGTGACCAGACCACCCTTGGTGCCCAGGTCTCCGGGGACGATCTTGACCGCGTAGAAGGGGCCGTTCTCGATCGGCGCCAGGGAGCAGTTCGGCTTCACCGTGGGGTCCGAGTAGTACTTGTCGTAGGCGGACTCGCCACGGCCGAAGTCCTCGTCGACCCCGGAGCGCGCGAAGCCGTTGAAGCGCCCCACGGTCGAGACCAGCGCATCGGCGGGAAGGCCGACCTTCTCGGCCAGCGCGTCGAGGCTGTCGGCACGGGTGACCACGCCCTCCTTGTACCAGCGGCCGGGGAACGGCTGGCGCCCGGCGAGACCGGCGAAGACGTAGCGGTTGCGGTAGGTCTGGTCGAAGACCATGTACG
This sequence comes from Nocardioides sambongensis, assembly GCF_006494815.1. NCBI lineage: Bacteria > Bacillati > Actinomycetota > Actinomycetes > Propionibacteriales > Nocardioidaceae > Nocardioides > Nocardioides sambongensis. Next base: position 1,383,995 of record NZ_CP041091.1, on the reverse strand, counting down.
ACGGCACGTGGTCCACGCCGGTGGCCTGGCCCTTGTAGATCTCGTGGGTCGCCTCGACGTAGGGGAGCGCCTCGTTCATGTACCGCTCGCCGGCGGAGTTCACGATGATCGAGCCGGGCAGGTTGCGCTCGGCGAGGCAGAACCAGGCGCGCCCCGGGAGCGGGATGGTGGGGCCCCACCAGGCATCGTCGAGCAGGTCCGTCGCCGCGCCGGCGGCGGTGCCGGCGAGCAGGCCGGCACCGGTGTTGGACGCCGCACCGGTGGACCACGCCTCCTGGGTGGGGGCCGGCAGGAACTTCTCGCGCAACTCCTGGTTGTGCTCGAAGCCGCCGGAGCCGAGCACCACCCCGCGGCGAGCGCGGATCTCGCGGCGCGCGCCGTCCTGCTCCACCACGACGCCCACCACCCGGCCGTCCTCGACCAGCAGGTCGGCCAGGGCGGTGTCGTACTCGACGGGGACGCCCGCGTCGCTCAGGCCCTTGCGCAGCCCGATCGCGATGGCGTTGCCCATGGCGTACATCTTCCGGCCGAGCGCGATCGCCAGCAGGCGCTTCAGGAAGACCTTCGCCATGGTCAGCGGGCCCTTGATGGTGCGCAGGCCGAGGCTGATCTTCCGGAAGTCGGCCTGCATGACGATCATGTTCGCCGGCGCCTTCGTGTACGGCGGGTGCAGGCGGTCCAGCTCGTCGCCGAGGAACCGGGCATCCATCGGCACGGGCTCGACGCTGCGCCCTGCGGCCCGGCCGCCGGGCCGCTCGGGCAGGTAGTCGGCGTACTGGGGGACCCAGGTGAACCGCAGCGGCGTCGTCTCCTTGAGGAAGTCGAGCACCTCGGGGCCGCGGTCCAGGTAGGTGTCCCGGCGGACCTTCGGCACGACGTCGCCGACGATGGCGTCGAGGTAGCGCTTGGCCTCATCCCGATCGCCGGCGTCGACCTGCCCGGCGGCCCGCAGCGCGTAGTTCCCCGGGATCCACACGCCGCCGCCGGAGCGGGCGGTGGAGCCGCCGAAGTAGCTGCTCTTCTCGATGAGCACCGTGTCGAGGCCGCGGTGCGCGGCAGCCAGCGCCGCGGACATGCCGGCACCGCCGGCTCCGACCACGACGACGTCGTAGGAGTCCTTCATGGAAAAAAAGTAACAGGTTCTAGTTTGCGGACGCGGGCTGCGTTCTGGTGGGTGGAACGTGGTCTGGCCGCCGTCCTCGGCCGCGCCCCTACGATGCGGGACGTGACTGATTCCGCTGCCATTTCCGAAGCCGTACGACGCCTGGCGCAGGCCCAGGAGAGCCGAGTGCCGTGCGCCCCGGTGCGCGACCTGATCGGCACCGACGACCTCCCGGCCGCGTACGCGGTCCAGCAGGGTCTGGTGCAGGCCCGACTGGACGGCGGCACCACGGTGGTCGGGCGCAAGATCGGTGCCACCTCCGAAGCGGTGCAGCGTCAGCTCGGTGTCGACCAGCCGGACTTCGGCTACCTGCTCTCCGACATGGACGTCAGCCACGGGGTGGACGGCACCCCGATCTCGATGGCCACGCTGGTCCAGCCGCGGGTCGAGGCGGAGGTCGCCTTCGTGCTCTCCCGCGACATCGACGCGGCGCCGGAGGAGATCACGCTGGCGATGGTGCGCGACGCGGTCGACGTGGCGCTCCCGGCACTGGAGATCGTCGACTCCCGGATCGCGGAGTGGGACATCGCGTTCACCGACACCGTCGCCGACAACGCCTCGAGCGGGCTGTACGTGGTCGGCCGCGACGCCAGGCCGCTCAACGAGATCGAGCCCCGGGAGGTGACGATGTCGCTGAGCATCAACGGCGAGGAGCGGTCCTCGGGCAACGGCGCCGCCTGCCTGGGCGACCCGCTCGAGGCACTCCGCTGGCTCGCGGTCCAGGCGGCCACGTTCGGCGACCCGCTGCGGACCGGACACCTGGTGCTCTCCGGCGCGCTCGGCCCGTTCGTGCCCTTCGCACCCGGGGACCGGGTCGACGCCGCGATCAGCGGCTTCGAGACGCTGAGCGTCCGGTTCGCCGAGTGACCCTCCGCGGCTGCTCGGCCCGGTGACGCCGGCCTGATCGTCCCGGATCCACCGAGGCCTCCCGACCGCTGGGTGGGGAGGCCTCGGAGCTGCTCGGACGCGTGGCTCAGCGTCGCACGGTCACCTGTCCGGAGCGGGTGGGCGGCAGTGCCCGGTAGCGGGCGTCACCGGAGTAGCGGACCTTGACGGTCCACCTCCCGCGGTCGAGGGCGGGGACGCCCACGGTGGCGGCACCCCGGGTGAGCCGGGCGCCCCGCACCACCGTGCGACGGCCCTTGCTCAGCACCACCTCGACCCGTCCCGGGGCGGGAGCGCGCCGGCCCGGGTGTCGGAGGAGAGCACCACCCGGATCCGCCCGGGACGCCTGGTGGTGGGCGCCTTCCGCACGCTGGCTCGGGCGTCGACACCCGCCTTGGTGACCCGCACCGACGCAGCGGCCGCGGTGTCCTCGTAGCGGCCGGCCCCGCTGTAGGCGATCGCCACGTCGTGGGGCCCCGGCGCCAGACGCACCGGCACCGCCACACTCGCGACCCCGTCGACGACATCGGTCGTCTGCAGTCGGCCGAGGCCGGTCACGGTGACCGAGCCGCCGTCCACCGCAGCGCCGTCGCCGTCGGTGACCGAGACGTCGATGCCGTCCCCCGAGCCGTAACCGACGGTGGCGGTCTCCACGGTGACCTGGGTCGCCCAGGTCGGGGCGTCGCCGCCCGAGCCGAACTCCCAGGTGCCGGCGCCGACCTCGAACTGGGTGTAGCCGTCGACGTCGCTGGGCACCACCTGGGCGCCGCGCGGCCCGTAGGCGGGGGAGCCGTCCGCGGCCTCGGGCACCCGCACCGTGGCGGTGGTGTTGCCCGGCACCTCGACGGTCAGGTCCAGCGTGCCCTGGTCACGGCTCCAGGAAGTGGCGATCGGCCCGCGGACGGAGTCGTAGGTGGTGGAGGCGCTGTCCACCCCCTCGACCAGGGCGGGCTGGACGACGACGTGCTCGAACGCGACCGAGTCCGGTGCCTGGGTCAGCCCGGCGAGGCTCTCGTTCAACCACCCCTCCAGCATGCCGAGCATGTAGTGGTTCTGGGAGCCGGTGCCGCCCCTGCCCGACCAGTGCTCGGGGAGCGAGGTCGAGCCGGAGTTCACGAACTTGGCATAGCTGTTGCCGGTCGGACGGGTGGCCAGCTCGTGGATCAGGTCGTGGCGACCCTCCTCGGCGAGCACGCGCAGCAGGGCGTAGAGCCCGACCTCGCCGACCATGAACTGGCCGCCGTCGGCCTCGATCCGCGTCACCAGGGCCTGGACCGCCGCGTCTCGCTGGTCCTCGGGGACGAGGTCCTCGTCGAGCGAGAGCGCCAGCGCGGCCTGGTTGCCGTTGCTCCAGGTGCCCTGCTCGGCGTCGTAGTACGCCGAGCGGTAGTCCTCGGCGATCCGGGCCGCCCGGGCCGTGTAGGTGCGGGCCGCGGCGGGCCGGCCCAGCACGGTCGCGATGTCGGCCATGGTCCGGGTGATCTTGTGGTACGCGTAGGTCTGCACCAGCGCGTCGGGGACCCGGTCGACGGCCTCCTCGGGGGTGGCCCAGTCGTTCAGTCCGCCGGGCAGCACGCCGCCGCGCACCTCGGAGGCCAGGTAGTCCTGGTAGCGCACCATGTTCGGCCAGAACTCGCGCATCGGCTCGGTGTCGCCGTACTCGGTGTAGACCTGCCACGAGGAGACCGCGAGGGTGGCGCCCCAGTTGGCGTCGTGCCGGAAGGCGCCGGCGAACATCGAGTCTTCGGGGGCGGTGGTCGGGATCAGTCCGTCGGGCTGCTGAGCGTCGACCACGTCCTGCAGCAGCTTGCGGTACTGGGCCTGCATGTCGTAGCCGCGGGTGGCGGTGGTGAAGTTCAGGTTCGTCTGGTCCAGCCACCCGAGCTTCTCGCGGTGCGGGCAGTCGGTCATCACCGAGTACATGTTGCTCTGCACCGAGCGGTCGATCAGGGCGTGGATGCTGTTCAGCATCTCGTCGGAGGAGTCGAACTCGCCGACGTCGGCGTTGTCGGCCCGCAGCACCAGCCCCTTGACGGTCGAGGCGGTCGGTTCGCCGGGCAGGCCCTCGACCTGGAGGTACTGCATCCCGTGGTAGCGGAAGCGCGGTCGGTAGGTCTCCGTGCCCGCACCGGCCAGGGTGAAGGTGTCGTAGGCGTTCGGACCGGAGCTGCGCTGGTCCACGGTGCCCTCGGCGGTCAGCCTCTCGCCGGGCCGCATGGTGATCTCGGTGCCGGCCGGCCCCGACGCGGTCAGCTCCTGCCAACCGGCGAAGTTGACCCCGAAGTCGAAGACGTAGGTGCCGTCGACCGGCTCGGTCCAGGTGGCCTGGTCCAGCGTGTCGACCTGGCGGATCGGCGGCATCACGCGCCCGACCAGCCGCGTGTTGCGCTTCGGTGCGGCGGAGGCGACCGGCGCCTGCCAGGAGTCGCGGGCGGTGCCCGGCTCGTCCCAGCCCTCGATGTGGCGACGGGCGTCGACGTCCTCGCCGCCGTACCAGTTGGTGAAGGTGACCTCGCCGAGCGTGGTGCGCCAGCTGGTGTCCTCGCCCGCGTCGGTGGCGACGGTGGTGACGTCGCCCTGAGCATCGGTCAGCTCGAGCTGGCCGATCACCCGCGGAGCGCCGTGGCCGCTCGCCGTCTTGACGTAGCGCGAGGTGTTGTCGGGGGTGTTGAAGACGTTGAAGATGCCGTTCCCGACCTCGATGCCGAGGCTGTTCTCACCGTCGGCGAGCAGCTCGGTGACGTCGTAGGTCGCGTACGGCACGCGCTTGGCGTGCTCGGTGTTCGCGGGCTCGAGCAGGTCCTCGGAGACCGCCTGGCCGTTGATGCTGGCGTTGTAGACGCCGAGGCCGGCCACGTAGAGGCGGGCGGAGACGACGTCGTCGGCGTCGAAGTCGGTGGCGAAGACCGGGAGCGCCTCGGGCGCCTCGTGCACCGTCGAGATCGCCGGCAGCTTCTTCGCGCTCGCCACGGTCGTGTACGACGTACCGTCGACCGACGTGGCCACCGTGACGTCGCGGGGGTAGTTGGGCGTGGTGCCGAAGCCGCCCGGGCTGTCCCAGAGCGAGTAGAGCTCGAGGGTGTCGAAGGTCCGGGCCTCGGGGAGCTTCAGGGTGAGCACGATCGGCGAGTCCTGCACGTCGGTCTCGGGGTGGTAGAGGCTGCGGAACCCGCGCGGTGCGTCGGCGGTGGTGAACTTGCCGTCGACCACGAACTGCGGCTCCCAGACGCCGGTCTGGTTCTTCCGCTCGGAGGCGGTGACGGTGGCGCCCTCGGCCAGGTTCGCGGTGCCTCCGTTGCTGTCGCGCAGGGCGATCTCGCCCAGCTCCAACCGGGGCTTCCACGCCGGGTCGTTCAGCGGCTCCTCGGGACGGCCGAGGTCGGTGACGGTGACCCGCACGTACTGCGCGGTCTGCGCGGTGTCGAAGGCGAGGTCCTGGTGCAGGGGCTGGTTCCACTCGGGGTTGGTGATCCAGTCCGCGCTCCAGTCGGCCTCGCTGAGCAGGCCGATCTCGAAGCGTGCCGGGTCGCTCCACGCGGTCTGCGCGCCGTCGGCGTCCCAGACCCGGACCTGCCAGTAGGCCCGGTCCCGGGAGTCGAGGCCGGTGCCGGCGTAGGCGGTGGAGAGGGCCGCGGAGTCCACCCGGCCGGAGTCCCAGAGGTCGGGGTCGTCCAGGCCCGCCTCGGTGGTCGCGGCGCGGACCTGGAACGCGCTCTGCTCGGCGATCGCGGTGGCGTCCTGCCAGCTCAGCGTCGGGGTGGTGTCGTCGATCCCGAGCGGGTCGGTGAGCCCGCCGACCTCGAGGTGGCCGGGCGCCGTGGCGCCGGGGGAGTCCGGAGCGGCCGCAGCGGTGCCCGGTGGCAGCGCGCTCGCCAGGCCGACGCCCAGCAGGAGTGCGGCCGATCCGGCGAGCGCGCGGCGGGAGGTGTCGGTGCAGAACAGCACGTGGATCCTTCCGAGAGGAGTGAAACGATTCATGGAGCGCGTGCCAGGACCGTATGACGACGGTCACAGGGGCGTCAATGCTCCCGGGTGGCCGGATCCGGCCAGGCTGCGCCCGCTCGTCCCGCACGGCCGGACGTCGGTCAGGAGAGTGTCTCCGGATCGGGCTCCCGGGTGGTGGGAGCGCTGCTTTTCCTGGAAACTAGAACGTGTTCTAATGTGTCTCATCGACCACTCGGTCCCTCTCGACCGTGCAGACAGGAGCTCGACGATGACCACCACCTTCCCGGCAGAGGTGCAAGCCGTTCTCGACGGTGTCCGCGACCTGCTGCCGACCTTCCGTGACCGCGCCGAGGACGGCGAGCGGCTCCGGGTCGTGCCGGACGCCTCGATCAAGGAGTTGGAGGAGACCGGCTTCTTCCGCCTGCTGCAGCCGCGCCGGTTCGACGGCCTCGAGGCCGATCCGGTGGCCTTCTACACCGCCGTGCGCGACATCGCCTCGGCGGACGGGTCGACGGGCTGGGTCTCCAGCGTGGTCGGCGTCCACCCCTGGCAGGTCGCCCTCTTCGACGACAAGGCGCAGCAGGCCGTGTGGGGCGAGGACACCCGGGTCCGGCTCTCCTCCTCCTACGCGCCGACCGGCAAGGCGGTGCAGACCGACGGTGGGTTCCTGCTCTCCGGCAAGTGGAGCTTCTCCTCCGGCTGCGACCACTGCAGCTGGGTGCTGCTCGGCGGCCTGGTGTTCAACGCCGACGGTCAGGTGGTGGACTTCCGCACCTTCATGGTGCCGCGGGAGAAGTACCAGATCGTCGACGTGTGGAACGTGGTCGGCCTGCGCGGCACGGGATCGAACGACATCGTCGTCGAGGAGACCTTCATCCCCGAGGAGTTCACCCTCTCGATGGGGGAGACCGGCCAGTGCCGGGGGCCGGGTCAGGCGGTCAACACCTCCGACCTCTACAAGCTCCCCTTCCACTCGATCTTCACCTCCACCATCGCCACCCCGATCATCGGGATGGCGAAGGGCGCCTACGCCGAGCACGTGGAGATGCAGAACAAGCGGGTGCGTGCCGCCTACCTCGGTGAGAAGGCGTCCCTGGACCCGTTCGCCGCGGTCCGGATCGCGCGGGCCTCCTCCGAGATCGACGCCGCCTGGGCGCTGCTGATGAGCAACGTCCGCGAGGAGCAGGCGCAGGTCGCGAAGGGGGAGCAGATCCCGCTCGAGCTCCGGCTGCGGGTGCGCCGGGACCAGGTGCTCGGCACGGCGCGGGCGATCGAGGCGATCGACGCCCTGTTCGAGGCCTCCGGCGGGCGCGCCCTCGCCGAGGGCACCTACCTGCAGCGGGTGTGGCGGGACGCGCACGCCGGCCGGGTGCACGCCGCGAACGACCCCGAGCGGGCCCTGCAGATGTACGGCGCCCAGCAGTTCGGCCACAAGATCGATCCGGGGATGTACTGATGGGCGCGGCTCGCACCGGGTTCGGCAAGGAGGAGACCCGGGCCACGGTCCGGGTCGCGACCGAGGCCGCCGGCGAGCTCACCCTCAACTACTACGAGGCCGACGCCCGGAGCGAGGCGGATGCCGACCGGCTCCCGCTGCTGATGCTGCACGGCGGGGGCCCGGGCGCCTCGGCCTGGTCCAACTTCGGGCCCGCGCTGGGCGGGTTCGCGGCTCGCTACCGCACGCTTCTCGTCGACCAGCCGGGCTTCGGCGGCTCCGACAAGCCGCCGGTGGTGGGCAACTACTACCGGTTCTCCGCCGACGCCGTGGTGGCCCTGATGGACCGGCTCGGGCTGGAGCGGGTGCACCTGCTGGGCAACAGCCTCGGCGGGGGCACCGCGATGCGCCTGGCGCTCACCCACCCCGATCGCGTCGGCCGGCTGATCCTGATGGGCCCCGGCGGGCTCTCGCTCAACCTCTTCCACGCCGACCCGACCGAGGGCGTCCAGCGGCTGATGGACTTCTCGGCCGACCCGTCCCGGGACGCCCTGCGCGCGTTCATCTCCACGATGGTGGTGAACCAGGCGCTGGTGACCGACGAGCTCGTTGAGGAGCGCTTCGCCGACGCCACCGCCCCCGGCGCCCAGGACGCCATGCGGTCGATGGGCATGTCGTTCTTCGACCCGGCGACCGCTGAGGACGGCATGCTGTGGCGCGAGGCGCACCGGCTCCGCCACCACACCCTGCTGACCTGGGGCCGGGAGGACCGGGTCAACCCGCTGGACGGCGCGATGGCGGCCCTCAAGCTGATCCCCAAGGCGCAGCTGCACGTCTTCCCGCGCTGCGGCCACTGGGCGCAGATCGAAGCGGCCGACGAGTTCCGCGACATCGCCGTCGCGTTCCTGGACCGACATCGTCCGGCCACACACCCCGCACGCACCACCCCTGGAGAGACCTCGTGACCATCAACCTCAAGTCCATGGGCTACGTCCGCGTGGCCAGCACCGATCTGGACGCCTGGAGGACCTTCGCCGGCAAGGTGCTGGGCCTCGCCGAGGGACGCGGACCGAACCCGGAGAACCAGTACTGGCAGATCGATGCGGTCTCGGCCCGCCTGGTCGTCTTCCCCTCCGACGTCGACCAGCTCGACGCCACCGGGTGGGAGCTCGCCGACCACCAGGCGCTGCAGGAGGCGCGCGACCACCTGACCGCGGCCGGCGTCGACTTCGAGGAGGGCACCACCGAGGAGCTGGCCGAGCGCCGGGTGCAGGAGATGATCCGGTTCCGCGACCCCTGGGACAACGTCTTCGAGCTGTTCCACGGCATCACCTACGAGGCCCGCCCGGTGGTGCCGCCCTACGGCGCGACGTTCGTCACCGCCGACCAGGGCATGGGACACATCGTGATCCCGGTGCTCGACGACGTCGAGGCTCTGCGCTTCTACACCGAGGTCCTCGGCTTCCGCCTCCGCGACTCGATGAGCCTGCCCGGGGAGCTCGGTGGCAAGGAGCCCGGCACCAAGATCTGGCTCCGCTTCCTCGGCATCAACCCGCGCCACCACTCGCTGGCGTTCCTGCCGATGCCGAACCCGACCAAGTGCGTGCACATCATGCTCGAGGTCGACAAGCTCGACCACGTGGGCCGCGCGCTCGAGCGCGTCCGCAAGTACGACGCGCCCCTCTCGGCCACCCTCGGGCGGCACATGAACGACGAGATGATCTCGTTCTACGTGAAGTCGCCCGGCGGCTTCGACATCGAGTTCGGCACCGAGGGCCTGCGGGTGGAGGACGACCGCTGGGTCGCCCGGGAGTCCACCGCGGTCTCCTACTGGGGCCACAACTTCGGCGGTGGCAACTGAGACCCGCCGCGCCGCGAGGAGGACGGATCACTAACGTGGGGGCCGTGCCTGCCGACGAGACGCCATCGGACATCCCGGAGGGGATCAGCCCGGACGCACGCGTGACCTGGCCTCCGCCGGCGCTGATCGACTCCTGGCTGGGCGACGCCGAGGTGGACTTCGAGTTCCGGCCCGGCGAGGACGTGGCCGTCCACGACGATCCGGAGGCCAGGGCGGCGGCGCGCCGTTTCCGCGACGTACTGGGCTGCTTCGGCTCGGGGATCACCGTGATCACCACGATGAGCGGCGACGAGCCGGTCGGGATGACCTGCCAGTCGTTCTCCAGCGTCTCGCTCGACCCGCCGCTGATCACCTTCATCCCGGCGAAGAGCTCCCGGGCCTGGCCGCTGATCCAGCGCTCGGGCAAGTTCTGCGTCAACGTGCTCGCGGCCGACCAGGAGCACGTCTCGGCCACGATGGCCACCCGCGGGATCGACAAGTTCGCCGAGGTCTCCTGGCAGCCCGCCGAGGTGACCGGGTCGCCGGTGATCGACGGCACCCTGGCCCACCTGGACTGCACGATCCACGCCGCCTACGAGGCCGGCGACCACTACATCGTGGTGGGCCGGGTCCAGCACCTCGCCACCCAGGCCGAGGGCGCAGACGTCACCGAGCCGCTGCTCTTCTTCAAGGGCCGCTACCGCACCACCGACGGCTGACCCGCCACCCATCCCGCGGCCCGTCGCGGGTCCCGGTTCGGGCCCTCCGGTGATTCAGTGCCGGCGATGAGGTGTGATCGTCCCGGTTGGGTGGAATCACCCACGGGTACGCAGCGCCGACACGTAGGGTGGAGCAGATGAAGAAGAAGGTCCTCGGACGACCCGTCCGCCGCACACTGGTGATGGCGAGCGCCTTGGCGCTCGCACTGACCTCGGTGCTGGTGGTTCTCGGTGGCACCAGCAGCCAGGCGGCCGCCCCCGGCGGCACCGGCGGCTCGCAGGCGCAGGGCTCGTTCGACAGCCACGTGGTGGCCAGCGGCCGGAGCGCCGCGAAGGCCGCCGCTGCCGCGTCCTACTGGACGCCGCGCCGGATGGCCGCTGCGGTGCCGATGGACGAGACCGTGGGACGGCCCGGCAGCTCCCGGGCGGGTGCCGCCGCAGCGAAGAAGGCCAACAAGCGGGTCAACGTCCCGCGCCCGGTCGGCAAGCTCTTCTTCAGCGACGGGAACGTCGACGCGGTCTGCTCCGCGACCGCCGTCCGCGGCCCCGGCTCCAACCGGGTGCTCACCGCCGGGCACTGCGTGCACACCGGGCCCAACCCGCAGACCGGCCAGCCCCGCTTCTACAGCAACTGGATCTTCGTGCCGCGCTACCACAAGGGCAAGGCGCCGTTGAACCGCTGGGTCGCCAACTACGCGTTCGTCCCCAAGGCCTGGAGCCGCAAGCACCGCTACGCCTCGGACCAGGCCGTGCTGCTGATGCGCAAGTCCAACGGGAAGAAGCTGGTCAAGAAGGTCGGCGGCGCGAAGGTCGTCATCAACGCCAAGCAGCGCCAGCGCAAGGTCCGCGCCTGGGGCTGGCCGGCGCAGGGCCGGTACAACGGTCAGCTCGCCTGGCGGTGCGACGGCCCGACCAAGAAGACCAACAAGTACGGCGCCCGCGGCGACGCGGTGCTCTCCTGCACCATGAACGGCGGCGCGAGCGGCGGTCCCTGGCTGCTGCGTCAGCGCAAGGGCCTGGTGCTCTGGGCGGTGACCTCGCGGCGCGCGCTGGCCCGGCCGCACCTGATCGCGCACCCGCTGCCGAAGGTGGTCCGCGCGATGATCAAGGCGCGCCCCAGTTGACCGACGCCTGACGGCGCCTGAACGACGCCCTGACCGGGGATTCCCCGGTCAGGGCGTCGCTGCGTCAGAGGGTCGCTGCGTCAGAGGGTCACCGCGGCGCGGTGCCGGTGCGGAGCGCCGGCGAGGTGGCTGAGCGCGTGCGCGCGCTTGAACCAGAGATGGGCATCGTGCTCCCAGGTGATCGCGATGCCGCCGTGCAGCTGGATCGCCTCGCCGGTGACCAGCTGGGCGGACTCCAGGGCGTAGGAGACCGCGGTGCGGACCAGCATCGCCGTCTCCTCGGCGTCGTCGGAGTGCGCCAGCGCGTAGCACGCGGCCCAGCTCGCCGACCTGCTGATCTCGGTCCGCACCAGCATGTCGGCCATCCGGTGCTTCAGCGCCTGGAACGAGCCGATCGGTCGACCGAACTGCTCCCGCTCCCGGGCGTAGCCGACGGTCTCGTCGAGCGCACGCTGGCACAGGCCGACGGCCAGCGCGGCGACCGCCGCGGCGGTGACCAGCTCGGTGCGGGCGAGCGCCGCGGCGCCGTCGCCGATCACCGTGGTCGCCGCAGCGTCCAGGTCCGCCCGGCCCAGCCGGAGGGTCTGGTCCATCGACTCGGCCCACGTCGTCCGCGGATCGGAGACCTCGACGAGGTCGTCGCCGACCACCGCCAGCACGATGGTGGCGTGCTCCACGTCCAGCACGGCCCAGGGGTCGGTGACCAGGGTGCCGATCTCACCGGCCGCCAACCGGGGGAGCAGCCGCTGCCGGACCTCCTCCGTGCCACCGGCGAGCAACGCCTCGGCGGCGACGGTGGTCGCCAGCAACGGGTTCGGGGCGAGACTGCGACCGAGCTCCTCGAGCACCACGGCGGTCTCGAAGAACGAGGCTCCGACGCCGTCGTACTGCTCCGGCACGGCCAGGGCGGCCACCCCGACCTGCTCGGCGAGGGCGCTCCACAGGGCTGAGTCGTACCCGGCCTCGGACTCCGCCGCGGCGCGGACCGCAGCGGAGCCGGCACGCTTGTCCAGCAGGGAGCGGACCGTGCTGGCCAGCTCGCGCTGGTCGTCGTCGAGTGCGAAGTCCATCAGCGCGCTCCGGCCGGGGTGGCGGTCAGGCTCTGCAGGATCCGGGCCCGGTGGAACCCCGGCGTGCCCCACGCGGTGACCAGCGCACGGATCCGGGTGATCCACACGCTCAGGTCGAACTCCTCGGTGTAGCCGATCGCGCCGTGCACCTGCAGGCCGGTGCGCGAGGCGCGGTAGGCGGCGTCGGCGCAGGCGACCTTCGCGGCCGAGACCGCCCGGCCCCGGTCGACGTCGTCGGCCAGCGCGGCCCCGTGGACCAGGGGGCGGGCGAAGTCGAGCGCGATCCGCACGTCCGCGAGCTGGTGCTTGATCGCCTGGTAGGAGCCGATCTCGCGTCCGAACTGACGGCGCTGCTTGACGTAGGTGACCGCGCCGGCGAGCACCCGCTCGCCGGCGCCGAGCAGCTGCGCGGAGGTCGCCAGCGCCGCCGCGTCGAACGCCTCGGCGGCCCGGTCCGCGGTGTCGTGGATGCCGCCGGCCCGGAGCCGGAAGAGCCGGCGGGTGCGGTCCACCGAGGTGAGCTGCTCATCGGGGGTCGCGGTGCGCAGCCCGTCGCTCCCGGCCAGGTACACCTGGGTGGCGACGTCGGCATCGAGCGCGTACGGCGTGTGCGGCGGCACCGCGACCGTCGCCACCGCGCCGGCGGCGACCGCCTCCTGGGCCTCGCCGGAGAGCTCGGTGGCCAGGTAGGCGGCGGCCTCGACCCAGGGGCCGGGCACCGCGTGCTTGCCGAGAACCTCGAAGGCCACCGCGAGCTCGACCGGGGTGGCGCCCATCCCGCCGGCCTCCTCGGGGACCAGCAGCGCCGAGACCCCCTGGTCGGCGAGACGCCGCCACAGGCTCAGCCCGGGGGCGGTGTCGCCGGCGCCCCAGGCGCGAGCGACCCCGACCGGGTCGGCGCCGGCGATCAGTCGGTCCAGCGACGCGGCGAAGTCCCGCTGGTCCTCGGTCAGCTCGAACCTCATCGGCCCGCTCCCTTCGGCTCGCGGGGCAGACCGAGGATCCGCTCCGCCACGATGTTGCGTTGGATCTCGTTGGTGCCGGCGTAGATCGGTCCGGACAGCGAGAAGGTGTAGCCGTCGAGCCAGCGCGACTCCAGCTCGGCGTCGGGGCCGAGCAGGTCGAGCGCCGTCTCGTGCAGCGCGATGTCCAGCTCGCTCCACCAGACCTTGTTGACCGACCCGGCCGCGCCCACGTCGCCGCCGTCGGCGAGACGGGTGACGGTGCCCCAGGTGTAAAGGCGGTAGGCCTCGGCCTTGATCCAGGCGTCGACCACCCGGTCGGCGACCCGGGCGTCGGGCCGCTCACCGTAGAGGTCGACCAGGCGGTCGGCGGCGGCGGTGAACCGGCCGGGAGAGCGCAGTGAGAGACCACGCTCGTTGCCGGCGGTGCTCATCGCGACGCGCCAGCCGTCCCCGGGCGCGCCCAGCACGTCGGCGTCGGGGACGAAGACGTCGTCGAAGAAGACCTCGGCGAACCCGGCCTCACCGTCGAGCTGGGCGATCGGCCGCACCGTCACTCCCTCGGCGTCCAACGGGAACAGGAAGTAGGTGAGCCCGGAGTGCCGCGCGGCGTCCGGGTCGGACCGGAAGAGCCCGAAGCCCCAGTGCGCCAGCGCCGCCCGCGAGCACCAGATCTTCTGCCCGTTGAGCAGCCACCCGCCGCGCTCCTCGTCCCGGCGCGCCGTCGACTTCAACGATGCGAGGTCCGAGCCCGCCTCCGGCTCGGACCAGCACTGCGCCCAGATCCGCTCGCCGGTGGCCATGGTGGGCAGGAACCGGTCCTGCTGCTCGGCGGTGCCGTGCTCGAAGATGATCGGCGCGAGCAGGAAGATCCCGTTCTGGGAGACGCGTCCGGGAGCGCCGGCGCGGTAGTACTCCTCCTCGAAGATGATCCACTCGATCAGCGACGCCTCACGTCCGTGGTACTGCTCGGGCCAGGAGACGACGGAGTAGCGGGCTGCCGCGAGCCGCGCCTCCCACTCCTGGTGCAGCGCCCACCCCTCGGGGGTGTCCATCGAGGGCAGCGGGGTCGTCGGGACGTTCTCCGCCAGCCATGCCCGTGCCTCGGCCTGGAAGGCCTGCTCGGACTCGTTCAGTTCCAGATCCATTCAGCTGTCCCTCAACTCGTTCTTCAGCACCTTGCCCCCGAGGTTGCGGGGGAGTGCGTCGACCTTGGCCACCTGTCGGGGCACCTTGAAGTTCGCGACGCGCTCCTTGGCGAAGGCGATCAGCGCGTCCGGGTCCACGTCGCCGACGACGAACGCCTTGCCGACCTCGCCCATCCGCTCGTCGGGCACGCCGACCACCGCGACGTCCTGGACGCCCTCCATCCGCAGCAGCGCCTGCTCCACCTCGGCGGGGTAGACGTTGAAGCCACCGCAGATGTACATGTCCTTGAGCCGGTCGGTGATCGTCAGGTTGCCGGCCGCATCGAGCGTGGCCACGTCACCGGTGTGCAGCCAGCCGTCCTCGTCGATCGTCCTCGCCGTCGCCGCGGGGTCGTCCAGGTAGCCCTGCATCACGAAGTCGCCGCGGACCAGCAGTTCGCCGGCGACCGCGGCGTCCGGTGCTGTGTCGGTCGCGGTGTCGGCAGCCCTGTCGGGAGCATCGATCCGGACCTCCATGCCGGGGATGGCCCGGCCGCAGGTGGACGCCACCAGCTCGGCGGGGTCGCCGGCCCGGGCCATGGTGACCACCACGGCCTCGGTCATCCCGAAGGCGGTGACCACCTGCTCGAAGCCGAGGCCGTCGGGGGCCGCCGCCCGCATCCGCTCGATCAGCACCACCGGGACCACGGCCGCGCCGGTGACCGCCAGCCGCAGCGAGCCCAGGTCGTAGTCGGCACGGTCCGGGGCGGCGAGCAGGCTCTGGTAGATCGTCGGCGCGCCGGGGAGCACGGTGATCCGCTCGTCCTGGATCAGCTGCTGGGTGCGGGCGAGGTCGAAGGTGGCGACGGGATAGAGCGTCGCGCCGCTGGTCAGCGCGGTGATGATGCCGACCTTGTAGCCGAACGTGTGGAAGAAGGGGCTGATCACCAGGTAGCGGTCGTCGCGGCCGACGCCGCCGAGCTCGCCCCAGGTGCGGGCGACGCCCACCGTCTGGCGGTGGGCGGTCATCGCGCCCTTGGGCAGCCCGGTGGTGCCGGACGTGAACAGGATGTCGGCGGTCTCGTCGGGCGTGACCGAGTCCGCACGCGCCTCGATCTCGGTCAGTGGGACCGCCTGCCCGCGCGTGACCAGCGCCTCCAGCTCGGCGATGTCGATCACCTCGGCGACGCCCGGCAGGTCGGAGGCGTCGCGGAGCTCGGCGATCTGGTGCCGGCCCAGGAAACCGTCGGCGACCACGACCAGACGCGCCCCGGCGCGATCCACGATGTCGGCCGCCTCGTGCCCGGTGTAGCGGGAGTTGAGCGGGACGAGGACGCCCCCGGCGTAGGTGATGGCCAGGCCCGCGACGGCCCAGTCGATGCTGTTCGGTGCCCAGATGGCGACCCGGTCGCCGGGCCGCACGCCGGCGGCGAGGTAGCCCCGGGCCACGTCGCGCACCCGGTCCAGCAGGCCGGCGTAGGAGAGCGTGGTGCCACCCTCCACGTAGGCGGCATGGTCGCCGAAGGTCGCCGCTGCGGCGCGCAGGACCGCGGGGATCGTGCTCGGGGTGCTGGTCTCGCTCATTCCCTCTCCTCCATCGGCCGCCGAGGCTGCCTACCAAGCATTTGCTTGGTAGAGTAGCACTCGTGGACTTGACCGAGAGCGCGGAGGACCGCGCGTTCCGTGCCGAGATCCGGGACTGGCTCGCCGACAACCTGGCGGGGGAGTGGGGAGCCCTCAAGGGGCTCGGAGGTCCCGGTCGCGAGCACGAGGCGCATGAGGAGAGGCTGGCGTGGAACCGTCACCTGGCCGAGCACGGCTGGACGGCCGTCGGCTGGCCGACCGAGCACGGGGGTCGTGGGCTCTCGCTGTGGCAGCAGGTGATCTTCCACGAGGAGTACGCGCGCTCCGGGGCGCCGGCCGGGGTCAACCACCTGGGTGAGCAGCTCCTCGGCCCGACCCTGATCGCCTTCGGCACGCCCGAGCAGCAGCAGCGGTTCCTGCCCGAGATCGTCGCGGTGCGCGAGCTGTGGGCGCAGGGCTACTCCGAGCCGGGCGCCGGCTCCGACCTGGCCGCGGTGCAGACCCGGGCCCGGCTCGACGAGGCGAGTGGCGAGTGGGCGGTCGACGGACAGAAGGTGTGGACCTCGATGGCGCACGTCGCCGACTGGTGCTTCGTGGTGGCTCGCACCGAGCCCGGCTCCCAACGGCACCGCGGACTCTCCTTCCTGCTCGTCCCGCTCCAGCAGGACGGCGTCGAGATCCGTCCGATCGAGCAGCTCACCAGCGGATCGGAGTTCAACGAGGTCTTCTTCTCCGACGCCCGCACCCCGGCTGACCACGTGATCGGCGAGGTGGGCGCCGGCTGGGGAGTGGCGATGGGCCTGCTCGGCTTCGAGCGCGGTGTCTCCACCCTCGGCCAGACCGTCGGCTTCGCCCGCGAGCTCGAGGACGTGGTGCAGCGGGCGAAGGCCAACGGCAGCATCGACGACCCGGTGGTGCGTGACCGCCTCGCGACGCTGCGCACCGAGCTCAGCGCGATCCGCAGCTATGCCCTGCGCTCGCTCGCCCTGGTCCAGGGCGGGGAGGACTCCGCGGCAGGCGGGGGCGCCGGCTCCATCTTCAAGCTCGCCTGGTCCGGCTGGCACCGCCGTCTCGGCGAGGTGGCGATGGACGTCGCTGGAGCCGAGGGACTGCTGACCCGCGCCGGGCGTGGCCTGGACGGTGCCGGCCACTACGACCTCGACGCGCACCAGCGTCTCTTCCTCTTCTCGCGTGCCGACACCATCTACGGCGGCAGCGACGAGATCCAGAAGAACATCCTCGCCGAGCGTGTGCTCGGTCTGCCCAAGGAGGCACGCGCATGACCGACCCGACCCGCACGCTGAAGACCGAGCAGCCCACCCCGGACTACGTGCCCGGGCACGACCTCCTCGCCGGCAAGGTGGTGGTGGTCACCGCGGCCGCCGGAGCCGGGATCGGGGCCGCGGTGGTGCGGCGGGCGCTGGAGGAGGGGGCGAAGGCGGTCGTGTTCAGCGACACCCACGCCCGGCGCCTGGCCGAGGCCGAGGAGAGCCTGGCCGCCGAGTTCGGTGCCGAGCGTGTGCGTCAGCTGGTCTGCGACGTCACCGACGAGGAGCAGGTCGCCGCGTTGCTCGACGCGGCCGAGGAGTTCGGCGGCGTCGACATCATGATCAACAACGCCGGCCTCGGCGGCACCGCCGACATCCTGGAGATGAACGACGAGGAGTGGTCCAGGGTCCTCGACATCACCCTCACCGGCACCTTCCGCTGCGTCCGGGCCGCCGGCCGCCGGATGAGCGAGGCCGGCAAGCGGGGCGTCATCGTCAACAACGCCTCGGTGATCGGCTGGCGGGCCCAGGAGGGCCAGGCCCACTACGCCGCGGCGAAGGCCGGCGTGATGGCGCTGACCCGGTGTTCGGCGATCGACCTGGCGCCGCACGGCATCCGGGTCAACGCGGTCTCGCCCAGCCTGGCGATGCACCCCTTCCTGGAGAAGGTCACCTCGGCCGAGCTCCTGGTCGAGCTGAAGCAGCGCGAGGCCTTCGGCCGCGCCGCGGCGCCGTGGGAGGTCGCCAACGTGATGGTGTTCCTGGCCAGCGACTACGCCTCCTACATGACCGGCGAGGTGGTCTCGGTGAGCAGTCAGCATGCCTGAGTCCCAGCGCCGGACGCCGGCGCGCGTCCGCACCGGCGCCGGTACGACGAGCGGCGGGCGTCGTACTGAGCTGCTGGCGATCGCGGCGCGGCTCTTCGCCGAGAAGGGCTTCCGCAACACCACGGTGCGCGACATCGCGGATGCCGCCGGCATCCTCTCCGGCAGCCTCTACCACCACTTCGACTCCAAGGAGTCGATGGTCGACGAGATCCTCTCCTCGTTCCAGGCCGAGCTCTTCGGACGCTACGAGGAGATCCTGGCCAGCGACGACGACGCGCGCTCCAAGCTCGAGGGTGCCGTCCGGGTCTCGTTCGAGGCGATCGAGAACCACCCCGACGAGGTGGCCATCTTCCAGAACGAGGCCGACTACCTCGGCACGTTCCCGCGGTTCGGCTACCTGGCCGACCGCAACGCGCAGTCCCGAGAGGTCTGGGTCACCCTGATCACCGAGGGCGTCCGCACCGGCGTGCTGCGCGACGACCTCGACGTCACGCTGACCTATCGGTTCATCCGCGACACGGTCTGGGTCGCGGTCCGCTGGTACCGCCCCGGCGGGGACTGACCCACACCGACGTCGCCGACCAGTACGTCCGGATCCTGCTCGACGGGATCGCGAAGTGAAAGGAACCCACCATGGCTGAGGCCTACATCGTCGACGCCGTCCGCACCGCGGTCGGCAAGCGCGGGGGAGCGCTCGCCGAGGTCCACTCGGCGGACCTCGCCGCGCACACCCTCGGCGCCCTCGTGGAGCGCACCGGGGTGGACCCCGGGGCGGTCGAGGACGTGATCCTCGGCTGCTGCGACACGATCGGGTCGCAGGCCGGCGACGTCGCGCGCACCGCCTGGCTGGTCGCGGGCCTCCCGGACCACGTCCCGGGCGTCACCATCGACCGCCAGTGCGGCTCCTCGCAGCAGGCGGTGCACTTCGCCGCGCAGGGCGTGCTCTCCGGGACCCAGGACCTGGTGGTCGCCGGTGGTGTGCAGAACATGAGCGCGATCCCGATCTCCGCGGCGATGCTGGTCGGCCAGCAGTACGGCTTCTCCACCCCGTTCGCGGAGTCGCCCGGCTGGGTGAAGCGCTACGGCGACCAGGAGGTCAGCCAGTTCCGCTCGGCGGAGATGATCGCCGAGAAGTGGGACATCACCCGCGAGGAGATGGAGGCGTTCGCGCTGGCCTCCCACGAGCGCGCCCGCACCGCGATCGCCGAGGGGCGCTTCGCCGGTGAGATCGCGCCGCTCGCCCTGGCCGACGGCTCGGAGTTCGCCACCGACCAGTGCCCGCGGGAGACCTCGCTGGAGAAGATGGCCGGGCTCGAGCCGCTCGCCCCCGGCGGGCGGATCACCGCCGCCGTCGCCTCGCAGATCTGCGACGGCGCCTCGGCGCTGCTGGTCGCCTCCGAGCAGGCCGTCTCCGACCACGGGCTCACCCCGCGGGCCCGGATCCACCACCTCTCCGTCCGCGGCGACGACCCGGTCTGGATGCTCACCGGGCCGATCGGGGCGACCAAGCACGCCCTGGCCAAGACCGGGCTCGGCATCGACGACATCGACCTCTTCGAGTGCAACGAGGCCTTCGCCTCCGTGGTGCTGGCCTGGATGAAGGAGACCGGCGCCCCGCACGAGAAGGTCAACGTCAACGGCGGCGGCATCGCGCTCGGCCACCCGATCGGCGCCACCGGCACCCGTCTGATGACCACCCTGCTCAACGAGCTGGAGCGGACCGGCGGGCGCTACGCGCTGCAGACCATGTGCGAGGGCGGCGGCCAGGCGAACGTGACCATCCTCGAGCGTCTCTGACCTCCGGCGCCGAGGATCCAGGTGCAGCCAGGTGAGCTGACCTGCTCGCCCGGGACGGCGCTGGGCGAGCAGGGCCAGGTGCCCCCGCACTGATCCTGGAGTCTCCCGGGACCGGCGGCGATGGCCCGCCCGGCTCCGACGTGCTTGTGTGGGGTCATGACCGTGGACCTGCGCCCCTTCGAGCCCGCCGACGCCGCGCACGTCGCGCGGCTCGCGGGCCGCGTCGGCTGGCCCTCGCTCACCGACCCCGAGCTGGTCCGGCGGATCTGTACGTCGCCGGGCGCGACGTCGTACTCGGCCGTGGCCGGCGACCGGGTGGTCGGGTGGGCCCAGGCGCTCGGCGACGGGGTGCTCCAGTCGCACCTGAGCTTCCTGGTGGTGGACCCCGACCATCGGCGCCACGGGATCGGGCGGCTGCTGGTGATGGCGACCTTCCAGGCGACCGGCACCAAGCGGATGGACCTGATCACCGAGGCCGGGGAGGGGTTCTACGCCCGCTTCGCCCACCACGCGATGCACGGCTACCGGCTCTACCCGGGTGCCGACGACCCGCTCCTCGGCGACGGACGCTGAGCAGACCGGCCGGCCGGACGGTATCGACCGCGCGTGCTCGCCCGCGCCTCGATACGATCGAGTTCCCCGTCGCGGTCCCCGGGCGGGTCAGCAACAGCCAGGAGGCAGCGCAGTGTCCGAGATCAAGGTCGTCCGCATCCACGCCGGTGAGCGTGAGGAACGGGTGACGACTGCGGGCACCCGGGCCTGGGAGCTGTTCACCGACGCGGCGGACTCCGCCGACGTGGTCGCCGCGCGGGTCGCCGGCGAGCTCAAGGACCTCTCGTACCCCCTGGTCGACGGCGACCAGGTCGAGTCGGTGCACATCGCCAGCCCGGACGGGCTGGACATCCTGCGCCACTCCACCGCCCACGTCCTGGCCCAGGCCGTGCAGCAGGTCTTCCCCGACGCCAAGCTGGGCATCGGTCCGCCGATCACCGACGGCTTCTACTACGACTTCGACGTCGAGACGCCGTTCGTGCCCGAGGACCTGGCCCGGCTCGAGACCGCGATGCGCAAGATCATCAAGGAGAACCAGCGCTTCGACCGACGGGTGACCACCGACGCCGACGCGCTGGTCGAGCTCGCCGACGAGCCCTACAAGGTCGAGCTGATCGGGCTGAAGGGCTCGGTCGGCGGAGACGGTGCCGCCGAGGCCGCCGAGGGAGCGTCCGCGGAGGTCGGCGCCGGCGAGCTCACCATCTACGACAACGTCAACCGCAAGGGCGAGGTCGCCTGGTCCGACCTGTGCCGAGGCCCGCACCTGCCGACCACCAAGCGGATCCCGGCCTTCAAGCTGATGCGCAGCGCAGCCGCCTACTGGCGCGGTGACGAGAAGAACAAGCAGCTCCAGCGGATCTACGGCACCGCCTGGCCGAGCAAGGGCGAGCTCGACGCCCACCTGCACCGGATCGAGGAGGCCGAGCGGCGCGACCACCGCAAGCTGGGCCGCGAGCTGGACCTGTTCAGCTTCCCCGACGAGATCGGCTCCGGCCTGCCGGTCTTCCACCCCAAGGGCGGCGTGATCAAGCGGGCGATGGAGGACTACGTCCGCGAGCGGCACATCGCCGAGGGCTTCGACTACGTCGGCACTCCGCACATCGCCAAGGAGGGACTCTTCTACACCTCCGGGCACCTGCCGTACTACGGCGAGGGCATGTTCCCGGCGCTCGACGTGGACGGCATGGAGTATCGCCTGAAGGCGATGAACTGCCCGATGCACAACCTGATCTTCCGCTCCCGGCAGCGCTCCTACCGGGAGCTTCCGCTGCGGCTCTTCGAGTTCGGCAGCGTCTACCGGCACGAGAAGTCCGGCGTGATCCACGGCCTGACCCGGGTCCGCGGCTTCGCGCAGGACGACTCGCACTCCTACTGCACCCCGGAGCAGGCACCCGGCGAGGTCCGGCACCTGCTGGACTTCATGCTGTCGCTGCTGCGGGACTTCGGGATCGACGACTTCTACCTCGAGCTGTCCACGCGCGACGCCTCCAAGGACAAGTTCATCGGCTCCGACGAGGACTGGGCGGCCGCGACCGAGGTGCTCGAGGACGTGGCCACCGCGACCGGCCTGGAGCTGGTGCCGGACCCGGGCGGGGCCGCCTACTACGGCCCGAAGATCTCGGTCCAGGCGCGCGACGCGATCGGCCGCACCTGGCAGATGGGCACCGTCCAGTACGACTTCAACCAGCCCTCCGCCGACCGGTTCGCCCTCGAGTACGTCGCCGCCGACGGCTCGCGCCAGCAGCCGGTGATGATCCACTCGGCCAAGTTCGGCTCCATCGAGCGCTTCCTCGGCGTCCTCGTCGAGCACTACGCGGGCGCCTTCCCTCCGTGGCTGGCCCCGGTCCAGGTCCAGGGCATCCCGATCGCGGAGCGCCACGAGGACTACCTGCGCGACGTCGCCGGCCAGCTGCGCGGCCGGGGCATCCGGGTGGAGGTCGACGTGACGGACGACCGGATGCAGAAGAAGATCCGGAACGCGCAGTTGCAGAAGGTGCCGTTCATGGTGATCGCCGGGGACGACGACGTCGAGGCCGGCGCGGTCAGCTTCCGCTACCGGGACGGACGGCAGGACAACGGCGTGCCGGTGGCGGAGGCGATCGAGCGGGTGGTGGCGGCGGTCGCCTCGCGCGAGCAGGTCTGACCGCCGGGACCCAGGTGACCCGACCGTCCGTCCTCCTCGCAGCGCTCCTGGTCGCACTGGGGCGCTGACCGGCTGCGCCTCCACCTCCGAGGAGGCCGGTCCGGACGGGGCGTCGACCTCGTCGGGCGCGCCGAGCGCGGGGCCGGGGCAGGACGGTGGCGGGGCCAGAGCGTGCCCGACGACGACGCCGGCGACCTCGCCGACCTCGCCGAGCAGCTGGCCCAGGACGGTGAGAGCCGGCAGGAGATCCCGCCGGTCGACGGCGCCCTGCTCGGCGCCGACATCAGCTGGCCCCAGTGCCCGCCGGGGATGGGCATCCCGGAGAAGCGCACCCTGGGGATGCCGATGCCGGTTCCCGAGGCCGAGTACGTGGTGGTCGGGCTGACCAACGGCCCGGGCTTCACGCCGAACCCCTGCCTGGCCGACCAGGTCGACTGGGTCGGCGACCACCAGCTGCTGCTCTCGGCGTACGCGGTGGCGAGCTATCCGGACGCCGGCACGCTCGAGGACTACGGCGACCAGGGGCCCTACGACGCCGGCAGCAGGCTGGGGCGGCTGAAGAACGTCGGCTACCAGCAGGCCCGCTACAACATCGGCAACATGGGCACCGTCGGCCTCCGCACCCCGATCGTGTGGATCGACGTGGAGCCCGTCCCGGACTTCGAGTGGAGCGCGGACACGACGGCGAACGCGGCCGTGGTCGAGGGTGCCGCCCGCGGCTATGTCGACGCGGGCTACGCGATCGGGGTCTACTCCACGCCGCACCTGTGGGAGCAGGTCGTCGGCGACCTCCGCCTGGAGGTGCCGGAGTGGCGCGCCGCCGGTGAGACCTCCCGCGAGGAGGCGCTGTCGCGCTGCGGGGACGACTGGTCGATCCAGGGCGGCGAGGCGGTGCTCGGCCAGTGGGTGGAGCAGCGTCGCGACCACAACGTGACCTGCCCGGGGATCACCGCCGACCTGGGCCGCTGGTTCCACCAGACCTGAGATCACGCCGAGCCCGTGCGGCGTGCCCGCGTCAGGCCGGGGCGGCGTGCCCGCGTCAGGCCGGGGCGGTGGGTCCCGAGGAGTCGCGGGCGCCGGTGGAGCCACCGGTAGGCTGCGCAGCGGCGCATCGGGACGGCACGGGAGGAGAGTGGGCGGATGAGCGCGCCCGACGGGCTGGAGCGGCTGTGGACGCCGCACCGGATGACCTATGTCCGTGGCGAGGAGCAGGACGCGCCGAGCGACGGACCGCCGAAGCCGGAGTGCCCGTTCTGCCGGATCACCCGCGACCCGGCGACCTCCACCGACGACGACCTGGTCGTGGTGCGCGGGGAGAGCGCCTACGTGGTGCTCAACCTCTACCCCTACAACCCCGGGCACCTGATGGTGCTGCCCTACCGTCACGTCGCCGACTACACCGACCTCGACGAGACGGAGACGATCGAGGTCGCCCGGCTCACCCAGCAGGCGATCAGCTCGATCCGCAAGATCGCCCAGCCGCACGCGTTCAACGTCGGGATGAACCTCGGCGGCGCGGCCGGCGGCTCGCTGGCCGCGCACCTGCACCAGCACGTCGTGCCGCGGTGGTCCGGCGACGCCAACTTCCTGACCGTGATCGGCGGCACCAAGACGCTCCCGCAGCTGCTCGAGGACACCCGGGACCTGCTGGCCGCGCACTGGGGCTGAGCCCGCTAGGGTTCGCTGCGATGTTGGACCGATTCAAGGACTTCTGGCAGGGCGTGGTCCTGCTCCCGGTGGTGCGCCTGTTCATCCGCCTCGGGATCAGCCCGGACGCGGTGACGCTCGTCGGGACCCTCGGCGTCGTGGCCGGCGCCCTGATCTTCTTCCCGATCGGCGAGCTGCTGATCGGGGTCCTGGTCATCACCGCCTTCGTCTTCAGCGACCTGGTCGACGGCAAGATGGCACGCGAGCTGGGCCGCAAGTCCCGCTTCGGCGCGTTCTGGGACTCCACCCTCGACCGGATCGGCGACGGCGCAGTCTTCGGCGGGCTCGCCCTCTACTTCGCCCGGCCCGAGCACGGTGACAGCTACCTCTACCTGTGCCTCACGCTCTACTGCCTGGTGATGGGATCGGTCACCTCCTACGCCCGGGCCCGCGCGGAGTCGCTGGGCATGGACGCCAAGGGCGGGATCGCCGAGCGCGCCGACCGGCTGGTCGCCATCTTGGTGATGACCGGCTTCGCCGGAATCTTCGACGCCGACATCCTGATCTACCTGACGCTGTGGGTGCTCGCCTTCGCCAACACCTACACGGTCGCCTTCCGCGTGCTGAAGGTGCGCCGCCAGGCGCTCGCCCTGGACGCCGCCGATGCTGCTGCGGCGTCCGGCCCGGCGGACGACGGCAACCCTGAGACCGCCTCCTGAACACTGTTCGGGTGGTCCTAGACTCGACCCCATGAGCGAGCAGCAGCCCACCACCGGAACGACCCGCGTCAAGCGCGGCATGGCCGAGATGCTCAAGGGTGGCGTGATCATGGATGTGGTCACCCCCGAGCAGGCGAAGATCGCCGAGGACGCCGGTGCGGTCGCGGTGATGGCGCTGGAGCGCGTCCCGGCCGACATCCGGGCCCAGGGCGGGGTGTCCCGGATGAGCGACCCCGACATGATCGACGGCATCGTCGAGGCGGTCTCCATCCCGGTGATGGCCAAGGCCCGGATCGGTCACTTCGCCGAGGCGCAGGTGCTGCAGTCGCTGGGGGTGGACTACATCGACGAGTCCGAGGTGCTCACCCCCGCCGACTACGAGAACCACATCGACAAGTGGGCCTTCCAGGTCCCCTTCGTCTGCGGTGCGACCAACCTGGGCGAGGCCCTGCGCCGGATCACCGAGGGCGCCGCGATGATCCGCTCCAAGGGCGAGGCCGGCACCGGCGACGTGTCCAACGCGGTGACCCACATGCGCACCATCCGTCGCGAGATCCGCCGCCTGGGGGCGTTGGCCGAGGACGAGCTGTTCGTGGCGGCCAAGGAGCTGCAGGCACCCTTCGACCTGGTGGCCGAGGTCGCCCGGTCCGGCAGGCTGCCGGTGGTCCTCTTCACCGCCGGCGGCATCGCGACGCCCGCGGACGCTGCGATGATGATGCAGCTGGGCGCCGAGGGCGTCTTCGTCGGCTCGGGCATCTTCAAGTCCGGCAACCCCGCCCAGCGGGCCGAGGCGATCGTGAAGGCGACCACCTTCCACGACGACCCGGACGTGGTCGCCAAGGTCTCCCGCGGCCTGGGTGAGGCGATGGTCGGGATCAATGTCGAGGAGCTGCCGGCGCCGCACCGGCTCGCCGAGCGCGGCTGGTGACCGGCGGTCCACCGCGTCGCGACGTGCCGACGGTCGGTGTCCTCGCACTGCAGGGGGACGTGCGCGAGCACCTCGGCGCACTGACCTCGCTCGGCGTCGAGGCCCTCGCCGTACGGCGTCCGGGGGAGCTGGCGCGCTGCGACGCGCTGGTGCTGCCCGGGGGAGAGTCGACGACGATGGCCAAGCTGGCCCGCACCTTCGACCTGCTCGAGCCGCTGCGTGAGCGGATCGCCGGCGGGATGCCGGCCCTCGGCACCTGCGCCGGGATGATCCTGCTCGCCGACCGGATCGTCGACGGGGCGGTCGGCCAGGAGACCGTCGGCGGTCTGGACGTGACGGTGCGCCGCAACGCCTTCGGCCGCCAGGTGGACTCCTTCGAGGACGACATCGCCTTCACCGGACTCGCCGACCCGGTGCACGCGGTCTTCATTCGGGCTCCCTGGGTGGAGAGCGCGGGGCCCGGCGTGGAGGTCCTCGCCGAGGCGCACGGGCACCCGGTCGCGGTGCGGCAGGGGCCGCTGATGGCGACGTCGTTCCATCCGGAGGTCGACACCGACCGGCGTGTGCACCGGCTCTTCCTCGATCTGGTGCAGCGATAGACTTCCTGGTCGGAGCGACGCAGGTGCTCCGTTACGTGTCGAGTCGGAAGTAGGGGACGGATGTCTGGCCACTCCAAGTGGGCGACCACGAAGCACAAGAAGGCCGCGATCGACGCCAAGCGCGGCAAGCTCTTCGCGAAGCTGATCAAGAACATCGAGATCGCCGCGAAGATGGGCGGCCCCGACCCCTCCGGCAACCCGACCCTCTACGACGCCATCCAGAAGGCGAAGAAGCAGTCGGTCCCGAACAAGAACATCGACTCCGCGGTCAAGCGCGGCGGCGGGCTCGACGGCGGCGGCGTCGACTACGAGACGATCATGTACGAGGTCTACGGGCCCCAGGGCGTCGCGCTGCTGGTGGAGTGCCTGACCGACAACCGCAACCGTGCCGCCATGGAGGTCCGCACGGCGGTCACCCGCAACGGCGGCACCATGGCCGACCCGGGCTCCGTCTCGCGCCTCTTCGTCCGCAAGGGCGTGGTCGTGGTCGCCAAGTCGCAGGAGGAGAAGGAGATCTCCGAGGACGACGTGCTGGAGGCCACCCTCGACGCCGGTGCCGAGGAGGTCAACGACATCGGGGACTCGTGGGAGGTGCAGTCGGACTCCGGTGATGTGGTGGCGGTCCGCAGCGCCCTGCAGGAGGCCGGCATCGACTACGACTCGGCCGAGATCCAGTTCGTGGCGACCCTCGACATCCCGGTCGGCGAGGCCGACGTGGCGAGCAAGGTGTTCCGCCTGGTCGACGCGGTCGACGACCTGGACGACGTGCAGAACGTCTTCAGCAACGCCGACATCCCCGACGAGGTCCTGGAGACCATCGACGCCTGAGCGGCGTGTCCGCCGCCCTGGCCGGCCCGCGGTCGGGGTAGCCTGCGAACACGTGTTCGACAGGCGAGTGGGAGGCAGGCGCATGCGCGTGGTCGGTATCGACCCCGGGCTGACCCGTTGTGGCATCGGGATCGTCGAAGGGGCGATCGGCCGTCCGCTGCGGATGCTCGACGTCGGCGTGGTCCGCACCTCCTCGGACCTCACGGTGCCGGAGCGGCTGGTCAGCATCGAGGCCGGGATCGAGGCGCGACTGGAGGAGTACCGGCCCGACGCCGTCGCCATCGAGCGGGTCTTCGCCCGCTCCGACGTCTCCACCATCATGGGGACGGCCCAGGCCGCCGGCATCGCGATGGTCTGTGCCGCCCGTCGTGGACTTCCGGTCGCCCTGCACACGCCCAGCGAGGTCAAGGCCGCGGTCTCCGGCAACGGCCGGGCCGACAAGGCCCAGGTGGGCGCGATGGTGACCCGGATCCTGCGCCTGGACGCCGCGCCGAAGCCCGCCGACGCCGCCGACGCCCTCGCACTGGCCATCACCCACGTGTGGCGGGGCGGCGCACAGGCACGGATCGACGCCGCACTCGCCGCGAACCACCGCCCCCGCCGCCCACGCACCTCCGGGAGTCCTCGTTGATCGCCTTCGTCCGGGGCCGTGTCGCGGCCGTCAGCCTCTCCAGCGCGGTGCTCGAGGTCGGGGGAGTCGGCCTCGAGCTGATCTGCACCCCGGCCACGTTGGCCGGCCTGCGCCACGGTGACGAGGCCACGCTGCCGACCAGCATGGTCGTCCGCGAGGACTCGATGACCCTGTTCGGCTTCGCCGACGAGGACGAGAAGACGATCTTCGAGATGGTGCAGACCGCGTCGGGGGTCGGCCCCAAGGTCGCCCAGGCGATCCTCGCCGTGCTCACGCCCGACGGCGTACGGACCGCCATCGCCGGCGAGGACGCCAAGACGCTGACCAAGGTGCCGGGGATCGGCCAGAAGGGCGCACAGCGGATCATCCTCGAGCTCAAGGACCGGATCGGCGCCCCGACCGGGTCCCGCGCCGGCCACCCGGTCGCCGCGGCGTCGGCGCCCTGGCGGGACCAGGTGCACCAGGGCTCGTGGGCCTCGGCTACAGCGCGAAGGACGCCGAGAAGGCGGTCGACGCGGTCGCGCCGGAGGCCGAGGCCGCCGGGGGAGCCGCGGACGTCGGCGCGCTGCTGCGCGCGGCACTGCGCACCCTGTCCAAGGCCTGAGGCAGGATCGGACCCAGAGGTCGCGTGCAGTCACACCGGAAGGGATGAGCGTTGCCGTTCGGAGAGAATGAGCTCGAAGCCGCCGAGGAGACCCACCTGAGGTCCCTGACCGCGGCCGAGGCCGACGGCGACGAGCGAGCCGTGGAGGCGGCGCTGCGACCGCGCAGCCTCGACGAGGTGGTCGGCCAGGTCCGGGTCCGCGACCAGCTCGGCCTGGTCCTGGAGGCCGCCCGCCGACGCGGACGGGCTCCCGACCACGTGCTGCTGTCGGGCCCGCCCGGGCTCGGCAAGACCACGCTCGCCATGATCATCGCCCACGAGATGGGGACGCCGCTGCGCCTCACCAGCGGGCCGGCGATCACCCACGCCGGCGACCTCGCGTCGATCCTGTCGGGTCTCAACGACGGCGAGGTGCTCTTCGTCGACGAGATCCACCGGATGTCGCGTCCGGCCGAGGAGATGCTCTACATGGCGATGGAGGACTTCCGGGTCGACGTCGTCATCGGCAAGGGCCCCGGGGCGACCGCGATCCCGCTGGAGCTCCCGTCGTTCACCCTGGTCGGCGCCACCACCCGGGCCGGTCTGCTGCCGGGGCCGCTGCGCGACCGGTTCGGCTTCACCGCCCACCTCGAGTTCTACGAGCCGGACGAGCTCGACCTGATCGTGCACCGCTCGGCCGGGCTGCTGGGGGTGGAGCTCACCGAGGAGGGTTCGGCGGAGATCGCCTCCCGGTCCCGCGGCACGCCCCGGATCGCGAACCGACTGCTGCGCCGGGTGCGCGACTTCGCCCAGGTCCGCGCCGACGGCGTCGTCACCCGGGAGGTGGCCCGCGCCGCCCTCGACCTCTACGAGGTCGACGAGCTGGGTCTGGACCGGCTCGACCGCGGCGTCATCGACGTCCTCTGCCGCCGCTTCGGGGGTGGCCCGGTGGGCGTCTCGACGCTCGCGGTGGCCGTCGGGGAGGAGCGGGAGACCGTCGAGGAGGTCGCGGAGCCCTTCCTGGTCCGCAACGGCTTCCTGGCCCGGACACCGCGCGGCCGCGTGGCGACCGCCGCGGCCTGGCGGCACCTCGGGCTCGCCCCGCCGGCGGTCCCCGACGGCGCGTCGCAGCTCGGCGACCTCCGGAGCGCGGACGAGACCCTGTGGGGTGAATGACCCCGGACCTTCGGGCACTGGGTGACCCCTGGCTACACTTGCCCGTCGGTCGACGCCTGCCCTCTTCCGGGGTGCCGGGCACACCAACCGTTGAGAGGTTTCTTCGTGGAGGAGTACGCGTCCTTGCTGTGGATCGCCGCGATCGCAGTCATCTTCTGGCTGCTCATCATCCGTCCTGCTCAGCGGCGTCAGAAGGCGATGCAGCAGATGCAGTCCGGCCTCGACGTCGGTGACCGGGTGCTGCTGACCAGCGGTGTCTTCGCCACCATCGCCGAGATCACCGACGACGACCTCGCCGTCGAGGTGGCGCCCGGCGTGGTGCTGCGGGTGGTCCGCGGCGCGATCGGCTCCAAGGTGGACCGCAGCGACGAGGCCGAGGAGTCGGACGACGAGGACCCGCTGCCCGAGCAAGGGGACGACTGACCGATGGCTGACCGACGACTTCGACCGGGGCGCACCCTGGTCGTCTTCTTCCTGGGCGTGGCGATCTGCTACGGCCTGGTCGCGCTGACCGGCACCTGGAAGCCGGCGCTCGGCCTCGACCTCGAGGGCGGCACCCGGATCACCCTGACGGCCACCGAGACGCCCAGTCAGGAGAGTCTCGAGGAGGCGCGCAAGATCCTCGACCAGCGTGTCAACGGCTCCGGCGTCAGCGAGGCGGAGGTGACCACGCAGGGCGACAAGTTCATCGTGGTCGAGGTGCCGGGCTCCACCGAGAACCGCAACGAGCTCGAGGAGACGGTCTCGCGGCAGGCGCAGCTGCGCTTCCGCCTGGTCGCCTGCAGCCCGAACCAGCCGAACAAGTGCGCCACCGGCACCCCGGGCCTCGGTCGGGTCGCACCGGACCTCGCGCCCGGCGACGACCCCACCGACGCGCCCGCGGACGGCAAGAACAAGAAGTCCGACAAGGACGACGCGGCCCAGCAGGCCACCGAGTCGGCGGGACCCACCGGCGACTCCTCCGACCCGGCGACCGCGGAGCCGACCGACGGCTCCACCCAGGCGCCGGCCGAGGGCCAGACCGCCGCCGGCGACGGCACCGCGGAGGGCGAGATCGCCTGGAGCCGCAGCCCCGACGCCCAGTCGGTCGCGCTCTACAACGCCTCCACCTGCACCGCCGACGGGGTGCTGACCGACGCCGAGGGCAAGCCCGCCGAGCTGGTCGACGACCCGGACAAGCCGTTGGTCGCCTGCGGCGAGCCGCAGGACGGGCAGTCCCCGAAGTACCTGCTGTCCCGCTCGATCATCGAGGGCACCGAGCTCACCGACGCCTCCGCCGGCATCCCGCAGAACCAGCTGCAGTGGGTCGTCAACATCGAGATGGGCAACGACACCGAGAAGGCCAACCCGCCGGGCAGCACCGGTGCCGCCGACGACTTCGAGACCGTCTCCCGCGAGTTCCAGGGCACCGACGAGCAGTTCGCGATCGTGCTGGACGGCCAGGTGCTCTCCGCGCCGGTGATGACCGCGGTGATCACCGACGGTCAGTCCCAGATCGAGGGCGACTTCAACGAGACCACGGCCAACTCGCTGGCCACCAGCCTGAAGTACGGCGCGCTGCCGATCACCTTCGAGGACGAGCCGACGGTCGAGGAGATCGGCCCGTCGCTGGCCGGCAACCAGCTGACCGCCGGTCTCACCGCGGGTGCCTTCGGTCTCGCCCTGGTGATGCTCTACTGCCTCTTCTACTACCGCGGCCTCGGCCTCGTCGTGGTCGCCTCGCTGTTCGTCGCGGCGTCGGTGACCTACGCGATGGTGCTGCTGCTCAGCGAGACCGCCGGGTTCACGCTGACCCTGCCCGGTATCGCGGGTCTGATCATCGCCGTCGGTGTCACCGCCGACTCCTTCGTGATCTTCTTCGAACGCATCCGCGACGAGATGCGGGAGGGGAAGTCGATGCGGGTCGCGGTGGAGACCGGTTGGGCCCGTGCCCGGGTCACCCGGATCGCGGCGAACACCGTGCAGCTGCTCTCGGCCGCCGTGCTCTACATCTTCGCGACCGGCGCCGTGAAGGGCTTCGGCTTCGCGCTGGGTCTGACCACGCTGATCGACCTCGCGGTGCTCTTCTGGTTCACCAAGCCGATGGTGTCGTGGCTGGCCCAGTTCAAGTTCTTCAACTCCGGCAACAAGTGGTCCGGCCTCAGCAAGGAGACGCTGGGCATGGACGCACCCCGCCCGGCCAGGACCGTGGGAGGGGAAGCCTGATGGGCAAGATGTCCCGGCTCGGCAACGAGCTCTACCAGGGCCGCCGGTCCATCGACTTCGTCGGCAAGCGTGCCCTCTGGTACGGCATCTCCGTGGTGCTGGTCGCGCTGGCGATCACCGCGGTCTCCGTCAAGGGCCTCAACTTCGGTGTCGAGTTCGTCGGCGGTACGACGTACTCGGTGCCCGTAGGCGATGGCAACGCCACCCAGGACAACGCCGACGAGCTCTCCGCGGCGATCGACGAGGCGGAGATCGACGGCGCGGTGAACCCCACCGTCACCACCGCCGGCAGCGACGCGCTCACCGTGCAGATGGAGGAGCTCGACGAGGACGGTCGGGCGGCGGTGTCGGAAGTGGTCATCGGCCTC
The DNA here is from genome assembly GCF_006494815.1 of Nocardioides sambongensis. Lineage (NCBI taxonomy): Bacteria > Bacillati > Actinomycetota > Actinomycetes > Propionibacteriales > Nocardioidaceae > Nocardioides > Nocardioides sambongensis. The sequence continues at coordinate 1,351,871 of NZ_CP041091.1, read as the reverse complement.
TACCCGGACCTGACCGACGCGGACATCTCCAAGACCGAGGTCGGCCCCAGCTGGGGCGCGGAGGTCGCCGAGCGGGCGCTGCTCGGTGTGCTGATCTTCCTGATCCTCGTGGTGCTCTTCATCTGGGGCTACTTCCGCGAGTGGAAGATGTCGGTGGCGGCACTGGTCGCGCTGTTCCACGACGTCGCGATCACCATCGGGATCTACGCGCTCTCGGGCTTCCAGGTGACGCCCGCCGCGGTGACCGGTGTGCTGGCGATCCTCGGCTTCTCGCTCTACGACACGGTCGTGGTGTTCGACAAGATCAAGGAGAACACCACCACGCTGCGGAAGAACACCCAGTCGTACTCCGACGCCGCCAACCTGGCCGTCAACCAGACGCTGGTGCGCTCGATCAACACCTCGATCGTGGCGCTGATCCCGATCGGCGCGATCCTCTACGTGAGCGCGACCCAGCTCGGCGCGAGCTCGCTGCAGGACCTGGCCCTCGCGCAGTTCGTCGGCATGGCGGCGGGTGTCTACTCCTCGGTGATGATCGCTCCGCGACTGCTGGTGCAGATGAAGTCGCGCGAGGGTGACGTGCAGGAGCAGGCACGCCGAGCGCGCGCCAAGAAGCGCGCGGCGGCCGACCGCTACGCCGCGGTGCCGACGTTCGTCGACGACATGCCGGTCAAGGAGACCACCGCGGAGCTCGACGAGTACGGCTTCGAGGACGACGAGGGCTTCTCCGCTGACGAGGAGGAGCCGGAGACCCCGCGGGGTACGTCATCCACCGACGCCTCGGAGATGCCGGTCGCCGGCAAGGGCCGGACTTTGCCCACCTCGACCCGCAAGGTCGACGAGAGCGGTGCCGCCGGACGCAAGCAGCCGGTCCGTGAGACGCGCTCCAAGCGCGGCAAGAAGTAGCCGGTGACCGGGGCGACCGAGGTCGGCGAGGTCCTCGAGCGGCTGGTCCGCGACGTGCCGGACTTCCCCGAGCCCGGCATCGTGTTCAAGGACATCACGCCGCTGCTGGCGGACCCGGCGGGCCTGGCCGCGGTGGTCACCGCGCTGGCCGCGGCCGGGCGCGACCTGACCGGCGCGCCGGTCGTGGACAAGGTCGCCGGCATGGAGGCACGGGGATTCATCCTGGCCGCGCCGGTGGCGCTCAGCCTCGGTGTCGGCTTCGTCCCGGTGCGCAAGCCCGGGAAGCTGCCGGGGGAGACCCATGCGATCTCCTACGCCCTGGAGTACGGCGAGGCCACGCTCGAGGTGGCCCACGACGCCTTCGCGCCCGGCGACCGGGTGCTGCTGATCGACGACGTGCTGGCGACCGGGGGCACCGCGGTGGCCACCGCCGACCTGGTCCGCCGCTGCGGGGCCGAGCCGGTCGGGCTCGCCGTCCTGATGGAGCTCGGCTTCCTGGACGGCCGCGCCGGCCTGGGCGAGGTCCCGGTGACCGCGCTCAGCGTCGCGTGAGGCGCTGATCCCGACTCGGCGGCCGGTGCTCGGGACCACGCCCTAGACTGGCGCAATGGCAGAGGAACGCACCGCTCCGCGACCGTCGCCGGTCCGCGCGCGCCTGGCCAGGATGGGCGGGCGCAGCGGGAGCAGCAACCCCGTCCTCGAGCCACTGTTCCGTGCCGTCCGGGCCAACCACCCCAAGGCCGACCTGGCGCTGCTGGAGCGTGCCTACGCCACCGCCGAGCGGCTCCACGGCGACCAACGGCGCAAGAGCGGTGACCCCTACATCACCCACCCGCTCGCGGTGACCACGATCCTGGCCGGGATCGGGATGACCGAGCCGACGCTCGTTGCGGCGCTGCTGCACGACACGGTCGAGGACACGCCGTACACGCTCGACGAGTGTCGTCGGGACTTCGGTGACGAGGTCGCCCGCCTCGTCGACGGTGTCACCAAGCTGGACAAGGTCGTCTACGGCGAGAACGCGAAGGCCGAGACGATCCGCAAGATGATCGTCGCGATGTCCCGCGACATCCGGGTCCTGGTGATCAAGCTGGCCGACCGCCTGCACAACATGCGCACGCTGCGGTTCGTCCCGCCGAAGAGCCAGGAGCGGACCGCGCGGGAGACGCTGGACATCTACGCCCCGCTGGCCCACCGGCTGGGCATGAACACGATCAAGTGGGAGCTGGAGGACCTGGCCTTCGCCACCCTCCACCCGAAGATCTACGACGAGATCGTACGGATGGTCGCCGAGCGGGCGCCGGCCCGGGACACCTTCCTGGCCGAGGTGATCAGCCAGGTCGAGAAGGACCTGCGCGAGTCGAAGATCAAGGCGACCGTGACCGGCCGACCGAAGCACTACTACTCGATCTACCAGAAGATGATCGTCGGCGGCCGCGACTTCTCCGACATCTACGATCTGGTCGGCATCCGGATCCTGGTCGAGCAGGACCGCGACTGCTACGGGGTCCTCGGCGTACTGCACTCGCGGTGGAACCCGGTGCTCGGCCGGTTCAAGGACTACGTCGCGATGCCGAAGTTCAACATGTACCAGTCGCTGCACACCACCGTGATCGGCCCGGCCGGCAAACCGGTGGAGATGCAGATCCGCACCTTCGCGATGCACCGGCGTGCGGAGTACGGCGTCGCGGCGCACTGGAAGTACAAGGAGGACGGGCGCGTCGGCAACGACACCGACCAGCGCGGCGACCTCGACGACATGAGCTGGGTGCGCCAGCTGCTCGACTGGCAGAGCGAGATCGACGACCCGGGCGAGTTCCTGGAGTCGCTGCGCTTCGAGATCAACCAGACCGAGACCTACGTCTTCACCCCTCGCGGCGACGTGATCGCGCTGCCGTCGGGCTCGACGCCGGTGGACTTCGCCTATGCGGTGCACACCGAGGTCGGCCACCACACGATCGGCTCGCGGGTGAACGGGCGGCTGGTGCCGCTGGAGTCGACCCTGGAGAACGGCGACGTGGTCGAGGTCTTCACCTCCAAGGCGCCCACCGCGGGACCGTCGCGTGACTGGCTCAACTTCGTCAAGTCCCAGCGCGCCCGCTCCAAGATCCGTCAGTGGTTCACCAAGGAGCGGCGCGAGGAGGCGATCGACAAGGGCAAGGACGAGATCGCCAAGCTGATGCGCAAGGAGGGCCTGCCCCTCAAGCGCCTGATGAGCCACGACATCCTCAGCCAGGTCGCCGAGCAGTGCAAGGTCGCCGACGTGACCGCGCTCTACGCGGCCGTGGGGGAGAGCAACATCGGTGCGCAGACCGTGGTGCGCCGGGTGATCGAGCTGCACGGCGGCGACGAGGGCGCCCAGGAGGACCTCGCCGAGGCCGTCACCATCACCGGCCGCAGCCGGCGGGCCCGCTCCACCAGCGGCGGAGACTCCGGCGTCATCGTGCGCGGCGCCCCGGACGTCTGGGTCAAGCTGGCCCGCTGCTGCACCCCGGTGCCGCCCGACGAGATCCTCGGGTTCGTCACCAAGGGCGGCGGCGTCTCGGTGCACCGCACGGACTGCACCAATGCCGCCAACCTGATGACCCAGCCCGACAAGGTGCTCGACGTCGAGTGGGCGCCCACCGGTCAGTCGACGTTCCTGGTCAACATCCAGGTCGAGGCACTGGACCGCGCGCGCCTGCTCTCCGATGTCTCCCTGGTGCTCTCCGACGCCCACCTGGACCTGCTGTCCGCCACCTTGAACACCAGCCGCGACCGGGTCGCCAAGCTGCGGTTCACCTTCGAGATGGCCGACGCGAAGCACCTCGACACGGTGCTGAACGCGGTACGCAGCGTGCCGGGCGTCTTCGACGTCTACCGGGTGACCGCCTGAGGGGTGCCGGTCTCCGGCGCCGCTCCGCGCCCGAGACCGACACCGCCGGTCAGCTGAAGTCGGCGCTCGCCCGCCGCGCCATCTCCAAGAAGGAGCGCTGACCCTCGAGGTTCTTCTCCAACTCGGCGATCCGCTTCTGGTCCCCCGACGCCTGGGCCTTGGCGAGCTTCTCCTCGGCCTCCGCGATGGCGGACTCGAGCTTGGAGACCATGTCGTCGGCGCGGGCCGACTTCTCCGGGTCGGTACGACGCCACTGGTCGTCCTCGAGCTTGCGGATCTCCTGCTCGACGACCCTCATCCGTCCCTCGAGCTCCTTGATCCGGGCGCGCGGCACCTTGCCCGCCTCGTCCCAGCGCTCCGCGATGCCGCGGAAGGTGGCCTTGGCCGCGGCGAGATCGGTGATCGGGAGCAGCGCCTCGGCCTCGACCAGGATCGCCTCCTTCACCTCGGCGTTGGCGGCGAACTCGGCGTCCAGGGCGGCGTTGGCCGCGTCGCGGGCGCCGAAGAACCTGTCCTGGGCGCCGCGGAAGCGACCCCAGAGCTGGTCGTCGACCGCCTTGGGCGCGGGTCCGGCGGCCTTCCACTGGCGCATCAGGTCCCGGTAGCGTCCGGCGGTCGGACCCCACTCCGTGGAGTCGGCGATCGCCTCGGCCTCCTTGACCAGCCGCTCCTTGATCACCCGGGCGCCCTCGCGACGCTCGTCCTGCTGCGCGAAGTGCGCCTTGCGGGCCTTGGTGTAGGCCGAGCGTGCGGAGGAGAAGCGCTTCCACAGCTCGTCGTCGGTGGCGCGGTCCAGGCGGGGGAGCTGCTTCCACTGGTCGAGCAGCTCACGCAGCCGGTTGGCCCCGTTGCGCCAGTCGCGGCCGGACGCGATCTTCTCCGCCTCGGCGGCCAGCGCCTCCTTGCCCTCCCGCGCCTCGTCGGCCTTGCGGGCCTTCTCCGCGCGGCGCAGGTCGCGCTGGGAGGCGATCACCGGGCCGAGCTCGTCGAGCTTGGCGGCCAGGCCGGCCAGGTCGCCGACCGCGTTGGCCTCGACGACCTCCGCACGGACGGACTTCACCCGTGACGCCGCTTCGTCGGGCGAGAGCACACCGGAGTTCACCCGCCGATGCAGCAGGTCGACCTCGACCACGAGCGCGTCGAAACGCTTGGTGAAGAAGGCAAGGGCCTCCTCTGGGCTCGTATCCGGGACCTGCCCGACCTGTCGTTCGCCGTCGGTGGTCTTCACATAGACGGTGCCGTCGTTGTCGACCCGTCCCCACTCCGAGGTAGTCACAGTGGGCCATGCTAGTGCCGATCGCCACGACGGATAGGCTGGGTCGGTGCTGATCGCCGGCTTCCCCGCAGGACCGTGGGGCACGAACTGCTATCTCGCCGCCACCGGACCGGGGGCCGAGTGCATCGTGATCGACCCCGGCAAGGACGCCGCACCCGGCGTCGCCGAGGTGGTCCGGGAGCACCGGCTCAAGCCGATCGCGGTGCTGGTGACCCACGGCCACATCGACCACATGTGGTCGGTCGCGCCCGTGGCCGGGACCTACGACGCCACCGCGTGGATCCATCCCGAGGACCGTCACCTGCTCACCGATCCGATGGCGGGATGAGCCCGGAGAGCACCCAGATGCTGCTCGGCGGCGACTACCGGTGGGCCGAGCCGGACGACGTGCAGGAGCTCAGCGACGCCCAGGTCCTGGAGCTGGCCGGGATGGAGTTCACCATCGACCACACCCCGGGACACACCCGCGGGTCGGTCAGCTTCCGCACGCCCTACGGCGAGCAGGACATCTCCCAGCTGCTGTTCTCGGGCGACACGCTGTTCGCCGGCTCGATCGGACGCACCGACCTGCCCGGCGGCGACCATCCGACGATGCTGCGGACGCTCGCCGAGAAGGTGCTGGTGCTCGACGACGACATCGTCGTGCTCCCGGGCCACGGGGAGCAGACCTCCATCGGCCGGGAGCGGGCGACGAACCCCTTCCTCCTCGACCTCCAGGACTCCGGCAGCGCCTCGCGCGTGACCCGGGGCCTCTGACCGCCGCCCACCCCGGCACGCCGCGCCGCAGCAGGCGCGCGACCGCCTCGCCACGAGACACGAAAGACTGATGAGCGCCAAGCCCACCCCGCTCAGCGGGTTCCCCGAGCTCCTCCCCGAGCAGCGGATCGTCGAGCAGCAGATCATCGACACGCTGCGCCACACCTTCGAGCTCTACGGCTTCGGCGGCATGGAGACCCGTGCCGTCGAGCCCCTCGACCAGCTGCTGCGCAAGGGGGACACCTCCAAGGAGGTGTACCTGCTGCGCCGGCTGCACGAGGAGAGCCCGGAGGGCCACGCCGGGATGGGGCTGCACTTCGACCTGACCGTCCCGTTCGCCCGCTACGTGCTGGAGAACGCCGGCAAGCTCGAGTTCCCGTTCCGGCGGCACCAGATCCAGCGGGTGTGGCGCGGCGAGCGTCCGCAGGAGGGACGCTTCCGGGAGTTCCTCCAGGCCGACATCGACGTGGTCGGGCGCGACACGCTGCCGTTCCACCACGACGTGGAGGTCGCCCGGGTCATGGTCGACGCGCTGACCCGCCTCGACTTCCTGCCCGCCTTCCGGCTCCAGGTGAACAACCGCAAGCTGATCCAGGGCTTCTACCTGGGCCTCGGGGTGACCGAGCCCGACGAGGTGATGCGCCTGGTCGACAAGCTGGACAAGCTGCCCGCCGAGAAGGTGCACGAGCTGCTGGTCACCGAGGCCGGCATCGACGCCGGCACCGCGGACCGGGTGCTCGCGCTGGCGACCATCCGCTCCGCCGACGACTCCTTCGTGCAACGGGTCCGCGACCTCGGCGTCGAGCACCCGCTCCTCGACGAGGGGCTCGACGAGCTGGCCCGGCTGGTGACCGGGGTCGCCGACCTGGTCTCCGCCCAGGTCGGCGTCGAGGCGGACCTGGCCATCGCCCGCGGGCTGGACTACTACACCGGCACCGTCTTCGAGACCCGTCTCGACGGCTACGAGTCGCTCGGTTCGATCTGCTCCGGGGCCGGTACGACGCGCTGGCCAGCGACGGTCGCTCGACCTACCCGGGGTGGGCATCTCGCTCGGCGTCAGCCGCGTCGTCGTACCGCTGATCGCGCGGACCGGGCTGGTCGCGGACCGGAAGGTGCCCAGCGTCGTCCTGGTCGCCCTGGCCGACGAGGAGAGCCGGGCCGGCTCCGACGCGATCGCGGCCGCCCTGCGCGCCCGCGACATCCCGTGCGAGGTGGCCGCCGCGCCCCAGCGTTTCGGCAAGCAGATCCGCTACGCGGAGCGGCGCGGCATCCCCTACGTCTGGTTCCGCTCGACGGCCGAGGACGGCACCGTCACCGACGAGGTGAAGGACATCCGCAGCGGCGAGCAGTTCGCGGCGGACGCCGGGACGTGGCAGCCTCCTGCGGAGGACCTGCGTGCCCGCATCACCCGCGGCTGAGACCCAGCCGCAGCCCCGCAGCACCACCCGAGCTCACGAAGCACCCCACGAAGCACCTCACAAGGAGACGACGAAGTGATCCGCACCCATGACGCCGGCAGCCTGCGCCCCGAACACGTCGGTGAGACCGTCACGCTGGCCGGGTGGGTGGCCAACCGGCGCGACCACGGCGGTGTGGCCTTCATCGACCTGCGTGACGCCAGCGGCGTGGTCCAGGTCGTGATCCGGGACGAGGAGGTCGCCCACGCCCTGCGCGCCGAGTACTGCCTCAAGGTCACCGGCGAGGTCACCGCCCGCCTGGAGGGCAACGAGAACCCCAACCTGCCCACCGGCGCGATCGAGGTCGTCACCCTGCCCGGCACCGAGGGCGTCGAGGTGCTCAGCGCCGCCGCGCCGCTGCCGTTCCCGATCAGCGACCACGTCGACGTGGGCGAGGAGGCGCGCCTGCGCCACCGCTACCTGGACCTGCGCCGCTCGGGCCCCGGCAGCGCTCTGCGGCTGCGCAGCAAGGTGAACAAGACCGCCCGCGACGTGCTCGACGCCCACGGGTTCGTCGAGATCGAGACGCCGACCCTGACCCGCAGCACGCCGGAGGGCGCCCGCGACTTCCTGGTGCCGGCCCGGCTGCAGCCGGGCAGCTGGTACGCCCTGCCGCAGAGCCCGCAGCTGTTCAAGCAGCTGCTCATGGTCGCCGGCATGGAGCGGTACTTCCAGATCGCCCGCTGCTACCGCGACGAGGACTTCCGGGCGGACCGCCAGCCCGAGTTCACCCAGCTCGACATCGAGATGAGCTTCGTCGAGCAGGACGACGTGATCGCCCTGGGCGAGCAGATCGTCGCCGGGCTCTGGAAGCTGATCGGGTACGACGTGCCCCTGCCGCTGCCGCGGATGACCTACGCCGACGCGATGGCCCGCTACGGCTCCGACAAGCCCGACCTGCGGATGGGCCAGGAGCTGGTGGAGTGCACCGAGTACTTCGCCGACACCCCGTTCCGCGTCTTCCAGGCCGACTACGTCGGCGCCGTGGTGATGCCCGGGGGAGCGAGCCAGCCCCGCAAGCAGCTCGACGCCTGGCAGGAGTGGGCCAAGCAGCGTGGCGCCCGCGGCCTGGCCTACGTCCTGGTCCAGGAGGACGGCGAGCTCACCGGTCCGGTCGCCAAGAACATCACCGACGCGGAGAAGGCCGGTCTGGCCGCGCACGTCGGCGCCCGGCCCGGCGACTGCATCTTCTTCGCCGCCGGTGCGGTGAAGACCAGCCGGGCCCTGCTCGGCGCGGCCCGCCTGGAGATCGGCCGTCGCTGCGGGCTGATCGACGAGGACGCCTGGAGCTTCCTCTGGGTCGTGGACGCTCCGCTGTTCGAGCCGGCCAGCGACGCCGTCGCCTCCGGTGACGTCGCGGTCGGCGAGGGCGCCTGGACCGCGGTGCACCACGCGTTCACCTCGCCGCAGGACCTCGACGCCTTCGACGCCGACCCCGGCAACGCCCTGGCCTGGGCCTACGACATGGTCTGCAACGGCAACGAGATCGGCGGCGGCTCGATCCGTATCCACCGCGAGGACGTGCAGAAGCGCGTCTTCGAGGTGATGGGGATCAGCAGCGAGGACGCCGAGGAGAAGTTCGGCTTCCTGCTCGAGGCGTTCAAGTACGGCGCCCCGCCGCACGGCGGCATCGCGTTCGGCTGGGACCGGATCGTGGCGCTGCTGGCCCGCACCGACTCGATCCGCGACGTGATCGCCTTCCCGAAGTCCGGGGGCGGGTTCGACCCGCTCACCGCCGCGCCCGCGCCGATCACGCCGGCGCAGCGCAAGGAGGCCGGTGTGGACGCTCCGGCGGAGGCGAAAACCGAAGCCTGAGGGTGTGCGGCCGGACGATCTGGTGCGGGTCGCGACCAGATCGTTATCGCTCGGTGACCGACGCAGGTCCTTTCAACAACTAGGTTTCGTGCGGTGCCCGGGTTTTTCGGGATCACGCATTTTCACTTGAGGAGGACATGCATGCGAGGCATCAATCGTGCGGTCGGCGTGGTCGCCGCATCCGCGCTCGCCCTCACATTGTCGGCATGTGGCGGCGATGACTCGGGCGACGAGAGCGAGGCTGGGTTGACCGTCTTCGGTTGCAACCCGGAGAACCCGCTCGTTCCGCAGAACACCGCCGAGACCTGCGGTGGAGACCCGCAGGACCTGACGGTCGCGAAGCTGATCCACTACGACGTCGAGAACGCTGCGCCCAGCTACGACATCGCGGAGTCGATCGAGACCGACGACAACCAGAACTTCACGGTCAAGATCAAGCCCGACTACAAGTTCTCCGACGGCACGACCGTCACGGCCGAGAGCTTCGTCAAGGCGTGGAACTACGCCGCGTGGGGCCCCAACGGCTACCAGGCCAACTACTTCTTCGAGCCCTTCGCCGGCTACGCGGCGATGCAGTGCGCCCCGCCGGAGAACGCGGAGCTCGCCGAGGACGAGGACCCCTGCGCCAAGTACCCGCCGGTCGACAAGGACGAGGCCCTGGACGGCCTGGAGGTCGTCGACGAGACCACCTTCACCATCCAGACCACCGAGAAGGTCTCGAACCTCGAGGTCCGTCTCGGCTACACCGCCTTCGCGCCCCTCCCGGAGTCCTTCTTCGAGGACCCGGACGCCTTCGGCGAGAAGCCGGTCGGCGCCGGCCCCTACATGGTCGACAAGTGGACCAAGAACGAGGAGATCGTCCTCTCCAAGAACCCCGAGTACAGCGGTGAGTATCCGGGCGTCGAGGACCAGATCACCTTCCGGATCTACGAGAACGCCGAGGCGGCCTACGCCGACCTGCAGGCCGGCAACCTCGACGTGATCAACCAGATCCCGACGGACTCGCTGATCGACGACAAGTGGCTGACGGACCTCGACGACCGCGGCACCTCGCGTCCGGTCGGTGTGATCCAGACGATCGGCATCAACCCGGTCGCCGACAAGGGCCTGGACGACCCGGATCTGCGCAAGGCGATCTCGATGGCGATCGACCGGCAGACCGTGATCGACCAGATCTTCGCGGGCACCCGTGAGCCGGCCACCGGCTGGGTCTCCCCGGTCGTCGACGGCTACGAGGCCGGCGCGTGCGGCGATTGGTGCAACTACGACCCCGAGGCCGCGAAGAAGCTGTGGGACAAGGCCGGCGGCTACGACGGCGACCTGACCCTCGCGGTGAACAACGACAGCGACCACGGCCCCTGGGCCGAGGCCGCCTGCAACTCGATCCGGCAGGCGCTGGACGTCGAGTGCACCGTCGACCTGAGCCGTGACTTCGCGACCTTCCTCACCGACCTCGGCGAGGGCAAGATCAAGGGTCTGTTCCGTCAGGGCTGGCAGATGGACTACCCGTCCATCGAGAACTTCCTCGTCCCGCTGTACAGCAAGGGCGCGTCGTCGAACTACTACGGTCCGTACGACAACCCGGAGTTCGAGCAGCTGACCCGCGAGGCGGCGGCAGCCGACGACCTGGACACCGCCAACGGCCTGTACCAGCAGGCCGAGCAGTTGCTGTCCGAGGACATGCGGATCATCCCGCTGTGGTACGCGACCGGTCAGGCCGGCTGGTCCGACCGCGTCGACGGAGAGGTCGCGATCAACGCCTTCGGTGTTCCGGACTACCGGAACGTCGAGCTGGCGAACTGATCGTCCGACGGTGAGGACGACGGCTGCCGGTCCGCGGATCCCCGCGGGCCGGCAGCCCGAGTCCGCCGTCACCCACGCTGGACAACACACCCCTGCGCGCCCCCGGCGCGCTCTGCGCTGACACGGAGGAACGGTGGGCAAGTACACCCTCCGACGGCTGCTCCAGATGATCCCGGTGGTCATCGGATCAACCTTCTTGATCTACGCGATGGTCTTCTCGCTCCCGGGCGACCCCACCGCCGGCAAATGCGGTGAACGGCCGTGCTCACCGGAGTACGTCGCTCAGTTCAAGGAGAAGTACAACCTCAACGACCCGCTCCCGGTCCAGTACGTCAAGTACATGGGCAACGTGATCCAGGGCGACCTCGGTGAGTCCCAGTACGGGGTCCCCGTGCGCGACGAGCTGGCCGACCGCTTCACCACGACCCTCAAGCTGGGCGTCGTCGCCCTCGCCTTCGAGGCGGTGATCGGCATCGGCGCCGGCGTCCTCTCCGGACTCAGACGCGGCGGGTTCATCGACAACCTGGTCCTGGTCAGCACGCTGGTCGTGATCTCGATCCCGATCTTCGTGATCGGCACGGTCCTCCAGCTCTATCTCGGCGTGAAATGGGGCATCTTCCCGGTCACCGTGGGCTCCGACGCCCCCTGGTTCGACCTGCTGCTGCCCGGCATGGTCCTCGGCTCGACGTCGGTGGCGTACCTGGCCCGACTGATGCGCTCCGACCTCGCCGACACGATGCGGACCGACTACATCCGAACCGCCCACGCGAAGGGCCTCGCCCAGGGCCGGGTGGTCGGCGTGCACGCGCTGCGCAACTCGATGATCCCGGTGGTCACCTTCCTGGGCTACGACTTCGGCGCGCTCCTGGGCGGCGCGGTCATCACCGAGGGCATCTTCAACATCCACGGCATCGGCGGCTACGTGTACCGCGGTATCGGGGACCGCGACGGCATGGTGGTCGTCGGCACGGTGACCGTGCTGGTGCTGGTCTACCTGCTCGCCAACCTGATCGTGGACCTCGTCTACGGCCTCATCGACCCGAGGATCTCCCATGACTGACACCGCTGACGCCGCGCTGGTCCCGGACGCCAGCGACGAGGTCAACGACGCACGACCGCTCAGTGCGGAGGCGTGGCGCTCGCTGCGCACCAAGCCTATGTTCTGGATCTCGGCGACGCTGATCTTCGTCTTCGTGATGATGGCGGCGTTCCCGAGCATCTTCACCACCCTCGACCCGCGCGAGTCCATCCTCTCCGAGGCCCGCCGCGGGCCGAGCTCGGAGCACTGGTTCGGGCAGGACCGTCAGGGCTACGACCTCTACACCCGCTGCATCTACGGAGCCCGAGCCTCGATCCTGGTCGGCCTCACCGCCACCATCGGCACGTCGGTCGTCGGCGTCACCCTGGGTCTGATCGCGGGCTACATGGGCGGCTGGATCGACGCGCTGATCAGCCGGTTCGCGGAGATCTTCTTCGCCCTTCCGCTGCTGCTCGGCGCGATCATCATCCTGCAGTCGGTCAGCTTCGGCGACACCTACTTCGCCATCGTCGGCCAGGTGGCGGCCGTGCTGATCGTGCTCGGCTGGCCGAGCATCTTCCGCCTGATGCGCTCGGCGGTGATCCAGGTCAAGCCGCAGGAGTACGTGCAGGCGGCCCGCGCGCTGGGCTGCTCGCCGCTGCGGATCGCCCGCTCGCACATCCTGCCCAACGCGCTCGGTCCGGTGATCGTGGTCTCCACCATCAACCTGGGTGTGTTCATCTCCGCGGAGGCGGCGCTGTCGTTCCTCGGCATCGGTCTCCGGCCGCCCACGGTCTCGTGGGGCGTGATGATCTCCGACGGTGCCGGTGCCATGCAGTCGGCGCCGCACGGGTTGCTGTTCCCGTCGCTGTTCCTGAGCCTGGCCGTGCTGGCCTTCATCATGCTCGGCGACGCGATCCGTGACGCGTTCGATCCGAAGTCCAAGTGAGTTGAGTGCCGAGATGACGACTTCGCAGAAGTACCCCGAGTACGAGAACCGGGCGTCCGCCGCGAGCGGCGACGCCCCGCTGCTCGAGGTCGAGGACCTCCACGTCGAGTTCCACACCCGCGACGGCGTGGCGAGCGCGATCAACGGCGTGAACTTCCAGCTCGACGAGCGGGAGACGCTCGCCATCCTGGGCGAGTCCGGCTCCGGGAAGTCGGTGACCGCGCAGGCGATCATGGGCATCCTGGACATGCCGCCGGCCCGGATCCCGCACGGGCAGATCCGCTACCGGGGCAACGACCTGCTGACCATGTCGGACAAGAGCCGGCAGGCGATCCGAGGCTCCGAGATCTCGATGATCTTCCAGGACGCCCTCTCCTCGCTGAACCCGGTCTTCCCGGTCGGCTGGCAGATCGCCGAGATGTTCCGCAAGCACCGCAGGATGAACCGCCGTGACTCGCTCGACGAGGCGGTCCGGCTGATGGAGCGGGTGCAGATCCCGGCCGCGAAGGAACGCGTCCGGTCCTACCCGCACCAGTTCTCCGGCGGCATGCGCCAGCGGATCATGATCGCGATGGCGATCGCGCTGAACCCGCGGGTGCTGATCGCGGACGAGCCGACCACCGCGCTGGACGTGACCGTGCAGGCCCAGATCATGTCGCTCCTGCAGGAGATCCAGGACGAGGAGGGGATGGGCCTGATCCTGATCACCCACGACCTCGGCGTCGTGGCGGACGTGGCGGACCGGATCGCGGTGATGTACGCGGGCCGGATCGTGGAGACGTCCGACGTGGTGCCGCTCTACCAGAAGCCGGCCCACCCCTACACCAAGGGCCTGATCGAATCCATCCCGCAGCTGGAGGACAAGGGCAAGGAGCTGTTCGCCATCAAGGGCCTCCCGCCGAGCCTGCTGCGGATGCCCACGGGCTGCAAGTTCCACCCACGCTGCAACCGGGCTGTCGAGGTCTGCCGGACCGACGACCCCGAGCTGCGTGAGGTGCAGCCCGGTCGTTACTCGCGTTGCCACTTCGCGGAGGAGGTGCTCGGTGAGTGAGGTCGTCCTCAAGGCCGAGGGACTGAAGAAGCACTACCCGATCAAGGACGGCGTCATCCGCCGTACGGTCGGGCACGTCAAGGCCGTCGACGGGGTCTCCTTCGACCTCAAGGCCGGCGAGACCCTGGGCATCGTGGGGGAGTCGGGGTGTGGCAAGTCCACCCTCGGCCGCCTGCTGATGCGCCTGGAGGAGCCGACCGCCGGCAGCGTCTACTTCGGTGACCGCGACATCTTCAAGGCGAGTCGCAGCGACATGCGACAACTGCGTCGCGAGATCCAGATCGTCTTCCAGGACCCGTACACGTCGCTGAACCCCCGCAAGACCGTCGGCGCGATCATCGGGGAGCCGTTCGACATCCACAAGGACGCGGTGCCGAAGTCCGGGCGCAAGAAGCGCGTCCAGGAGCTGATGGAGATGGTCGGGCTCAGCCCGGAGCACATCAACCGCTACCCGCACCAGTTCTCCGGTGGTCAGCGCCAGCGGATCGGCATCGCCCGCGGGATCGCGCTGAACCCGAAGGTGCTGATCTGCGACGAGCCGGTCTCCGCGCTGGACGTCTCGGTCCAGGCGCAGGTGATCAACGTGATGGAACGGCTCCAGGACGAGCTGGGCTTGGCCTACGTGTTCATCGCGCACGACCTGGCCGTGGTCCGTCACATCTCCGACCGGGTCGCCGTGATGTATCTCGGCAAGGTGGCCGAGATCGGTACCGACGAGGAGATCTACGACCGCTCCACGCACCCCTACACCCGGGCGCTGCTCTCCGCGGTCCCGGTGCCGGACCCGACACTGCGCGGTGAGCGGCAGCAGATCACCCTCACCGGCGACGTTCCGTCCCCGGCGAACCCGCCCGCCGGCTGCCGGTTCCACACCCGGTGCTGGCGCGCGGAGGCGATCTGCGGTGTCGAGGAGCCGGAGCTGATCGAGCGGGCCGACATCGGCGGCATGCACCACTCGGCGTGCCATTTCGTCGAGGACGTCATGATCAGCAACAGCCGCAGCTGACCCGCCCGACGTCCGAGGCGGGCACCGCCTAGTGTTCCCTCCCATGGAGGGCCTCTTCGACATGGGTGGGAGTACGCCGCCCTCGGGCGGCGGCTCCCTCAGCCACAGCAGCCACGCGGCAGCCCCGCTGGCGGTGCGGATGCGCCCCCGCACGCTCGACGAGCTGGTCGGGCAGCAGCAGCTGAAGGCACCGGGCTCCCCGCTGCGCCAGCTGGTCGAGGGCGACCAGTCCCTCTCGCTCCTGCTCTGGGGGCCGCCGGGCACCGGGAAGACCACGATCGCCTCGATCGTCAGCCAGCAGACGGGCCGGAGGTTCGTCGAGGTCTCGGCGGTCTCCGCCGGCGTCAAGGAGGTCCGGGCCGCCATCGAGGGCGCCCGCGCCTCCCTGGTCGCCACCGGCGCCGAGACGGTGCTCTTCGTCGACGAGGTGCACCGGTTCTCCAAGGCGCAGCAGGACGCCCTGCTGCCCGGGGTGGAGAACCGGTGGGTGACCCTGGTCGCGGCGACCACCGAGAACCCGTCCTTCAGCGTGATCTCGCCGCTGCTGTCGCGCAGCCTGCTGCTGCGGCTGGAGTCGCTCACCGACCAGGACGTGCGCGACGTGCTGGACCGGGCGGTGGCCGACGAGCGCGGACTCGCGGACGGGTACCTGCTCGAGGAGGAGGCCGCCGCGCACATCGTCCGGCTCGCCGGCGGCGACGCACGGCGGTCCCTGACCTACCTGGAGGCGGCCGCGGGTGCGGCGACGCTCGGCGGCCGCACCGCCGACGACGGCCGGGTGGTGATCGACGTCTCGACCGCGGAGGCGGCGGCCGACCAGGCCGCGGTGCGCTACGACCGCGACGGCGACCAGCACTACGACGTGATCAGCGCGTTCATCAAGTCGATCCGCGGGTCGGACGCCGACGCCGCCCTGCACTACCTGGCCCGGATGCTGGAAGCGGGCGAGGACCCCCGCTTCATCGCCCGCCGGCTGATCATCCTCGCCAGCGAGGACATCGGCCTGGCCGACCCGACCGCGCTGACCACGGCGGTCGCCGCCGCGCAGGCGGTGCAGCTGATCGGCCTCCCGGAGGGCCGGATCACCCTGGCGCAGGCGGTGATCGCGCTGGCGGTCGCCCCGAAGTCGAACGCCGTGATCACCGCGGTCGACGAGGCGCTGCGCGACGTCCGGGCGGGCAAGATCGGATCGGTGCCAGCACACCTGCGCGACGCCCACTACGCCGGCGCGAAGAAGCTCGGCCACGGCGCCGACTACCAGTACAGCCACGACCAGCCCTACGGGATCGCGTCCCAGCAGTACGCGCCCGACGCCATCGGCGACGCGCGCTACTACCGCCCCACCGAGCTCGGTGCGGAGGGCCCGGTGAAGCAGCGCTGGGAGCGGATCCGGGCCATCATCCGCGGCCGCTAGGCTTGACCGTCGTGATCGCCCACCTCGCCGTTCCCACCTGGCTGGCCGCCGTGCTGCTGCTGGCCGTGGCCGGGCTCGCCCTGGCGGTGGTCGCACTGGCCGGTTCGCTGCGCGCGCAGCGCAGGCGCACCCAGGCACTGTTGGAGCAGGCCGCCGTCGACGCCGAGGAGCTGCGCACCCAGCTCGCCGGGATCGAGCGGCAGCTGGCCGACGCGGCGTCCGTTCCGGACCCGCGGGCTCCCCGCAGCCCGGTGCGCGCGGACGGCCGCGAGTACGTGATCACCGACCTGGGCACGTCGAGCACGGAGGCCGTCCCGGCGTTGCCCGCGCCGGTCTTCGTGGACGTGCTGCTGCGCGAGTCGATGATCCGGACCGTGTCGCTGGCCGCCGGCCTGCGACGTGCGCTCGCCCCCGAGGTACGCAACCGGATCCGGTTCGAGATGAGGCGCGAGGTCAGGCGCGCCCGCAAGCAGCGCAGGACGGACCTGAGGACCGCGCGACGCGAGTTCGAGGCGCGCCAGCGCGCCGGGATGGAGCCGACCGGATGAGCCGCGGACTGTGGTTCGGTGCCGGGATCGCGGCCGGCGTGTATGGAATGGTCCGGGCCCGCCGGGCCGCCGAGGTCCTCACCGTCGACGGCCTGCGGGACCGGGTGGGCGCCGTCTTCGTCGGAGCCCGGATGTTCCGCGAGGAGCTCGACCAGGGGCGGGTCGAGGCCGAGCACGACCTGCGCGAGCGCTACCGCCGGGCCACCGAGCACCTCGGACCCCCCGCGCTCAACGCCGCCGACGGCACCCGCCGCCCGCTCGGCGTCCCCACCACCGGCGTTCCCACCACCGGCGTTCCCACTGACGCACCCGAAGCACCCGAGAAAGGCACCGATTGATGACGGGCTACCTGAGCACCGCCGAGATCCGACGGCGGTTCCTCGCCCACTTCGAGGAGCGGGGGCACACCGTCGTACCGTCGGCGTCGCTGCTGCTCGACGACCCGAACCTGTTGTTCGTCAACGCCGGCATGGTGCCGTTCAAGCCGTTCTTCCTCGGTCAGGAGACGCCGCCCTACGACCGGGCGACCAGCGTGCAGAAGTGCATCCGGACGCCGGACATCGAGGAGGTCGGCAAGACCACCCGGCACGGCACGTTCTTCGAGATGTGCGGCAACTTCTCCTTCGGCGACTACTTCAAGGAGGGTGCGGTCGAGTTCGCCTGGGAGCTGGTCACCCGGCCCCAGGCCGACGGCGGGTTCGGCCTCGACGAGTCGGTGCTCTACCCGAGCGTCCTCGACGGCGACGACGAGGCGGTGGGCGTCTGGAAGAAGGTCACCGGCCTGCCCGACGACCGCATCGTGCGGCTGCCGCCCAAGGAGAACTACTGGTCGATGGGCGTCCCGGGCCCCGGAGGCCCGTGCTCGGAGATCCTGATCGACCGCGGCCCGGAGTTCGGCGCCGACCGCGACTGGGACGCCGGCGACCGCTACCTGGAGTTCTGGAACCTGGTCTTCATGCAGGACGAGCTCTCGGCGGTCCGTTCGAAGTCCGACTTCGACATCGCCGGTCAGCTGCCGAAGCGGAACATCGACACCGGCATGGGTCTGGAACGCGTCGCCTACCTGCTGCAGGGCACGTCGAACATGTACGAGACCGACGTGGTCTTCCCGGTGATCGCGAAGGCGGAGGAGCTGTCCGGCAAGAGGTACGGCGCCGCCTACCCCGACGACGTCCGCTTCCGGGTGGTCGCCGACCACATCCGGTCCTCGATGATGCTGATCAACGACGGCGTGACGCCCGGCAACGAGGGGCGCGGCTACGTGCTGCGCCGGCTGCTGCGCCGCGCGATCCGCAACATGCGCCTGCTCGGGTACGGCGACCCCGCGCTGCCCGAGCTGATGCCCGTCTCCCGCGACAAGATGGGGGAGACCTACACCGAGCTGCACGGTGAGTGGGACCGGATCGCCCGGGTCGCCTTCGCCGAGGAGGACGCGTTCCGCAAGACGCTCGCCTCCGGCACCCAGATCTTCGACCTGGCCGCCGGCGAGGTGAAGGCGGCCGGCGCCGCCACCATCTCCGGTGACAAGGCGTTCGCGCTGCACGACACCTACGGGTTCCCGATCGACCTGACGCTCGAGATGGCCGCGGAGGCCGGCCTCGACGTGGACGAGAGCGGCTTCCGCCAGCTGATGTCCGAGCAGCGGGAGCGGGCCAAGGCCGACGCCCGGGCCAAGAAGGGACAGCACGCCGACACCGGTGTCTACCGCGGCATCCTCGATGCCAACGGCCCGACCCGGTGGCTCGCCTACGAGACCCTGGAGACCGAGTCTCGCGGCCTGGCCCTGCTGAAGGACGGGGTGACCGTCCCGGTGCTCGGCAACGGTGAGGTCGGCGAGATCGTGCTCGACCGCACCCCCTTCTATGCCGAGTCCGGCGGCCAGGCCGCCGACGCCGGTGTCATCGAGTTCGACGGCGGCGCCCTCGAGGTGCTCGACGTGCAGCGACCGGTCCGCGGCCTGGTGGTGCACCAGGTCCGGGTCGTCGACGGCGAGCTCCCTGCCGGTGTCGCCGCGCTGCACGCCAAGGTGGACCCGCAGTGGCGGCTGGGCGCGCGACAGGCGCACTCCGGCACGCACGTGGTGCACGCCGCGCTGCGCGAGGTGCTCGGCCCCACCGCCCTGCAGTCCGGCTCCTACAACCGGCCCGGCTACCTGCGCCTCGACTTCGGGTGGACCCAGTCGCTGAGCCCCGGGCAGGTCCGGGAGCTGGAGGAGATCTCCAACAACGCGCTGCGTGCCGACCTCCCGGTCTCCTGGCAGTACATGTCGCTGCCGCAGGCCAAGGACTGGGGCGCGATCGCACTGTTCGGCGAGACCTACGACGAGTCGCAGGTGCGGGTCGTGGAGATCGGCGGCCCCTGGTCGCGCGAGCTCTGCGGCGGCACGCACGTGGACCACTCCAGCCAGATCGGCACCATCGTGGTCACCGGTGAGGCCAGCGTCGGCTCCGGCAACCGTCGGATCGAGGCACTGACCGGCGTGGAGGGGTTCGCCTACCTGGCCCGCGAGCGCGACGTGGTGAGCCAGCTCTCCACCCTGCTCAAGACCCAGCCCGACGACCTGGTCGGGCGCGTCGGCGACCTGGTGGACCGGCTGAAGCAGACCGAGAAGGAGATGGAGCGGATCCGTCTGGCCCAGCTGCTCTCCGGTGGCGCCGCACTCGCCGACGCCGCCGTCGACGTGGACGGTGTCCGCCTGGTCGCGCAGCGGGTCGACGGGGCCTCCGGCGGTGACGCTCGCACCCTCGCCCTCGACGTGCGTGGCCGGATGCCCGCGGACGTCCCCGGCGTGGTGGTGATCATCGGTGCCGCGGACGGCAAGGCCGCCGTGGTGGCCGCGCTCAACGCGCCGGCCCAGCAGCGTGGCCTGGCCGCCGGCGACCTGGTCCGGGCGGTGGCGCCGTTCATCGACGGGCGCGGCGGCGGCAAGGCCGACGTGGCGCAGGGCGGTGGCAGCGACACCAGCCGCATCGACGAGGCGCTGGCCGCGGTCGCGGCCGCGGTGGCCGGGGCTGACGCCGGTGCGCCACGGCGTGCGTCTCGGCGTGGATCCCGGCGACGCCCGGATCGGGGTCGCCCGATGCGACCCCTCGGGGATGATCGCCACCCCGGTCGAGACGGTGCGCCGCGGGAAGGGCGACCTGCGCCGCCTCGGCCAGCTGGTCCGGTCCGAGGAGGCCGTCGAGGTGGTGATGGGCCTGCCCCGGTCGCTCTCGGGCGCCGAGGGCCCCGCGGCGCTCAAGGTCCGCGCTCTCGCCGCCCGGCTCGCGGAGCGGATCGCTCCGGTGCCGGTGCGCCTGGTCGACGAGCGGCTCACCACGGTGAGCGCGGAGGCTATGCTGCGCGACCAGCGCAAGGGAGCCAGCCGGCGCGCGGTGATCGACCAGGCAGCTGCCGTGGTGATCCTGCAGCACGCGCTGGACACCGAGCGCGCCACCGGGCGCCCGCCCGGCGAGCTGGTCGGCCGACCCGGCCACGACCCTGACGACCCTGACGACTCGCACGACCCCCACGTCACCGAGGAGACCCATGACTGAGCCGGTCCTGCCGATGGAGCGGGCCGACACCCCCGTCGAGGGCGGTCGCCGCCGCGGCACGAAGCGGCGCTCCGGCTGCCTGCCGGTGCTCGTGGTGGCGGCGATCTTCGCCGCGCTACTGGCCTACTTCGTGCCCAAGGGCCTGGACGAGGTCCGGGAGATGTTCGCCGCACCGGAGGACTACCCGGGGCCGGGCTCCGGCAAGGTCAGCGTCGTGATCGAGCCCGGCGAGTCCATCCCCGCGATGGGCGACGAGCTCGCCGAGCTCGACGTCGTCGCCTCCGCGGAGGCGTTCGTCGACGCGGCGTCGGCCAACCCCGACGCCCAGGGCATCCAGGCCGGCTCGTACGTCCTGAAGAAGCAGATGAGCGCGGCCGACGCGGTCGCCCACCTCGCCGACCCGGCCAACGTCGGCGCGGGCAACACGGTGACCGTGCCGGAGGGTGCGAGGGTCGGGCAGATCGTCGAGGCGATCGTGGACAAGTCCGACTTCACCGCCAAGGAGCTGACCCGTCTGCTCGACAACCCCGACCGGATCGGGCTCCCGGCCGAGGCGGACGGCAACCCCGAGGGGTACCTGTTCCCGGCCACCTACGAGATCACCGCGGACTCCACCCCGCGCAGCCTGCTCAGCGAGATGGTCGACCAGACCGTCGCCGTGGAGGAGGAGCTGAAGATCGAGCAGGGGGCCGGCCGTCTCGGGCTCACCGTGCACGAGGTGATGACGGTCGCCAGCATCATCGAGCGCGAGGTCAACCGGGAGCAGGACTACCCCAAGGTCGCCCGGGTGATCTACAACCGTCTCGACGACGGGATGCCGCTGCAGATGGACTCCACCGCCGCCTACGCCAGCCAGCGCGAGGGCGACGTGTGGACCACCGACGAGGAGCGCGCCAGCGACTCGCCGTACAACACCTATCGCCACACCGGGCTCCCGCCGGGCCCGATCGGCTCGCCGGGGCGCGCCACGATCGACGCGGCGCTCAACCCGGCGGACGGTGACTGGCTCTACTTCGTCGCCGACTTCGAGAACGGCGGCACCCTGTTCGCGGACAACTACGCGGACCACCAGGCCAACGTCGCCGAGGTGCAGGAGTACTGCCGGAACAGCGATGAGTGCTGAGCCACTGCGATGCGGGGTGGTCGGTGACCCGATCGCGCACTCGCTCTCACCGGCCCTGCACAACGCCGGCTACGCCGCGCTGGCCCTCACCGCGTCGTACGACGCCCGCCGGGTCGCCGCCGGCCGGCTGGCCGCCCACGTGGCCGGTCTCGGCGCGGACTGGCGCGGCCTCTCGGTCACCGCACCGCTGAAGCGGGAGGCGCTGGACCTGGCGACCACCGCGACGGACCGGGCACTGCTCGCCGGCGGTGCGAACACCCTGGTGCGCGGGACCGGCAGCGGTGGCGCCTGGCACGCCGACAACACCGATCTGCCCGGTGCCGTCGCGGCGATCCGGGAGCGGTATGCCGGCCCGGTGACCGCCGGTGTGGTGCTGGGCGGCGGCGCCACCGCCGCGTCGACCGCACTCGCCCTGGCCGAGCTGGGTGCGCGCCGGATCCGGGTCGCAGTCCGTGACGCCGACCGCGCCGAGGAGACGGTGGCCGCGATCCGCCGCCACCCCAGCGATGTCGACGTGGCCGCTGTCGAGCTGGCCGGCTACCGGCCGGCGCGGGAGGAGGTCGTGGTCTCCACCGTCCCCGCGGCCGCACAGAGCGCGGACCTGGTCGCGCGCTTCGCCTCGGTGCCGGTGCTGTTCGAGGCGGTCTACGACCCGTGGCCGACCCCGTTGGCGGCCGCCCACCCCGGCCCGGTGGTCACCGGTCTCGACCTGCTCGTGCACCAGGCGGTGCTCCAGTTCGAGATGTTCACCGGACGGCCGGGGCCGCTTCCCGCGATGCGGGCCGCAGGCGAGACGGCGCTGCGAGAACGCTCCGCGGATCCGGCCCGGCGCTGAGGTGACCGGCATCGACTGGCACCTGGGGGCGGCCGTACTCGGCGCCGTGGTCGGCGTCGTCTCCGGCCTGGCCGCGCCCGCGGTGATCCGGAGGCTGCCGGAGCCGCCGCCGGACCCCGCCGAGGACCCGGACGACTTCCCGGCGAAGGTGCCCTACGTCGAGCTGGCCGGCAGACGCGGCCTGGCCGCGGGGTGCGCGGTGGCCGGCGCGGCGGTCGGCACCGCACTCGGTGCGGTGCTCGGCTGGACGCCGGCGCTGGCCTGGCTGCTGGCGATGCTGCTGCCGGGCCTGGTGCTGGCAGTGGTCGACTACGTGACCTGGTACCTGCCCAGCCGCCTGATCTGGCCCACCGCCGCTGTGGTGCTGGCCATCGAGGGGGTCGCGGCGCTGACCCGGTCCGATCCCCGGGTGCTGGGCCTGGCCGCGCTCGGGTTCGTCCTGGTCGGTGGCTACTACGGCCTGCTGTGGCTGGTCAGCCCGCGGGTGATGGCCTTCGGCGACGTCCGCCTCGGCGCGCTGCTCGGTCTGGCGCTGGGACCGTTCGGGCTGCCCACGCCCTGAGTTGCACAGACTTAGTGGGTCACGCGGTCGATGAGTTCTTGGGCCTCGGGCGGGATCTGTGGTTGGGCGGCGATCGACTGGCCGGCGACGCTGACTGTGATCTCCTGCAGCGGGCGCAGGGTCTGGACGAGCTTCTTGATGCTGACGCCGCTGCGTTGCTGGAGGTAGCGCGCGACGGCGAGCGCGGCGAACACGATGGTGAGGTGGGCTTCGATCGATTCGCGCTTGTGGTGGAACATCGGCCGGGCGCGTAGGTCGGTCTTGGACATCCGGAACGACTGCTCAACGCGCCACAGGTCGTGGTAGCTGCCGATGACCTCGTCGGGGTCCATCACGCCTGCGGGGATGTTGGTGACGTAGCCCTTCAGCCCGACCAGCCGACGTGCCCGCGTCAAGGACGCCTCATCGAGTGTCTTGGTGCCGTTGGTGGTCTTGACGAACCGCGGTGTCCGGGCGGTCTTCTCGCCCGCGATGACTTCCTTGGCGCGGTTCTCCTGCAGGGTCAGCGTCTTGCCGTCACGGGCGGCGCGTTTGGCCGAGTAGGCCCACACCGCCCGCCAGGATCCCGGGTGCTGTTCCGGGTCCCAGACCGGCTCGCGCTTCTTCTTCGTGTCGTTCTCGATGCTGCGTCGGTTCTTCGGGTGATCGTGTCGATGAGTTGCCCGTCGCTGAGGGCGTCGCCGTGCCAGCGGAAGTGGGACTCCAGATCGACCGGCGCCTTGGTCACCCGGGAGCCGACGATGAACCGCAGACCGGCTTGGTCGAGTTCGCGCAGGTTGGTCGCGGACAGCATCCCGGCATCAGCGACGACAGCCATGTCGCTCACGCCGTGGCGCTTCTGGAAGGCCTTGATGATCGGGATCATCGTGAGCGTCTCGGCCTTGTTGCCCTCG
The DNA here is from genome assembly GCF_006494815.1 of Nocardioides sambongensis. NCBI lineage: Bacteria > Bacillati > Actinomycetota > Actinomycetes > Propionibacteriales > Nocardioidaceae > Nocardioides > Nocardioides sambongensis. The sequence continues at coordinate 1,328,048 of NZ_CP041091.1, read as the reverse complement.
AAACAGCCGATCTCGAGCGGGAAACCGCGCCGGTCGACCAGGAGCCCGACGACGACCTGGGGATCGACACGGCGTTCTTTGGAGTAGCCGACCTTCCTGAGGTCGTCTTCCTTCTCGGCCTCGAAGTACAGCGTCGTCACGTCATAGAGACACAGCGACACGTCACCCCACGCGGTGGCATCGCGGAAGCAGGCGGCCGCGATCTGGTCGCGGTAGCCGCGCTGTCCGGCACGGCGCAGGGTGGCGCTGAAGGTGTTGCGGTGCGCAGGCGTGAGGCCGAGCTCGCTCAGCACCCGCCCGGCATCCAGCATCGACGTCGGCTCGACGATCCGGGCCAGCACGAGCTGGAAGAACGCCTCGTCGTTGATCACACCGAACCCCAATGTCTGCCACGCCGACTCGATGACCGCGACCAGCAGCCGCGAGGCCTTGGCCTGCACGATCGTGGCGCGCGGATCCTGCTCGGGCTCCAGTCCGAGGTCGAGAACGCCTTGGCCTTCCTCGATCTTGCGGCGCCCGACCTGCATCAACGCCGCGAGCTCGGCTTCGGTGTGCGCGGAACCCAAATGCTCGATGACGACGTCGCGTCGATGTTCCCGGCGGGCGATCTGCACGGCCGTCGCGCCCGAGGCCGTCTTCACCTTCCGCAGGAACACCACCCCGGAAACGTAGCCGCTTAGTGTGTCACCACCGACACCCGCACCGGCCCTGACCAGCGCAAACGCTGAGCCGGCCCCAGAATCACGCCCGACCTGTGCAAGTCAGGTACTACGGCCTGCTGTGGCTGGTCAGCCCGCGGGTGATGGCCTTCGGCGACGTCCGCCTCGGCGCGCTGCTCGGTCTGGCGCTGGGACCGTTCGGGCTGCCCACGCTGATCCTCTCGGTGCTCGCGGCCGCCGTGCTCGGGGCGCTCGCGCTCCTCCCGATGCGCCGGGCCGGCCACACCATCCGGCGGCACGTCCCGTTCGGGCCGTACCTGCTGCTCGGCGGCGTGGTCGCGGTGGTCGGCGGGCAGGTCCTCGCCCACGTCTGAGACCGCGGCGGGGACCGGCCCCGGCGCCGTGGGAGACTCGTGCCCATGTTGCGCTGGCTGACCGCGGGGGAGTCCCACGGACCTTCCCTCGTTGCGATCCTCGAAGGCCTCCCGGCCCACGTCGAGGTGACGACCGACGACATCGCCGACTCCCTGGCCCGCCGCCGTCTGGGCTACGGCCGAGGGGCCCGGATGAAGTTCGAGGCCGACGAGGTGCGCGTGGTCGGTGGCGTCCGCCACGGTCGCACCCAGGGCGGTCCGGTCGCGATCGAGGTCGGCAACACCGAGTGGCCGAAGTGGGAGAAGGTGATGGCCGCCGATCCGGTCGACCCCGTCGAGCTGGAGGCGATGGCGCGCAACGCCCCGCTGACCCGCCCCCGACCCGGCCACGCGGACCTGGCTGGGATGCAGAAGTACGACTTCGCCGACGCGCGCCCGATCCTGGAGCGGGCCTCGGCCCGGGAGACCGCGGCCCGGGTCGCACTCGGACGGGTGGCCAGCAACTTCCTTGCACAGGCCACCGGGGCGAGCGTCGTGTCGCACGTGCTGGAGATCGGCGGGGTGCGCACCCCCGGCACCGCGCTGCCGACCATCGACGACGTCGCTGCGCTCGACGCCGACCCGGTGCGCTGCTTCGACGCCGACGGCTCGCAGCGGATGGTGGAGCGGATCGACGCCGCGCACAAGGAGGGGGACACCCTGGGCGGCGTGGTCGAGGTGGTCGTGCACGGCCTGCCGCCCGGCCTCGGGTCGCACGTCCACTGGGACCGGCGCCTCGACGCGCGCCTGGCCGGCGCGCTGATGGGCATCCAGGCGATCAAGGGGGTCGAGGTCGGCGACGGGTTCGAGCTGGCCGCCACGCCGGGCTCCGCCGCCCACGACGAGATCGTGCCGACCGTCGACGGGATCCGCCGCGTCTCCGGCCGCTCCGGCGGCACCGAGGGTGGGATGACCACCGGAGAGGTGCTGCGGGTGCGTGCCGCGATGAAGCCCATCGCCACCGTCCCGCGGGCGCTGCGCACCGTCGATCTCGCCACCGGCGAGGAGGCCGTCGCCCACCACCAGCGCTCCGACGTGTGCGCGGTGCCCGCCGCCGGCATCGTGGCCGAGGCGATGGTGGCCCTGGTGCTCGCCGACGCGGTCACCGAGAAGTTCGGCGGCGACGCGCTCAGCGAGGTGCGCCGCAACGTGAACGGCTACCTGGACTCCCTGAGGTACCGCTGAGGTGGCCGGCACGGCCGCCGGGCCGCTCGTCGTCCTGATCGGACCGATGGGCGCCGGCAAGTCGACGGTGGGTGCGCTGCTGGCGCAACGGTTCGCTGTCGCGTGCCGCGACACCGACGCCGACGTGGAGCAGGGGACCGGGCGCACCATCGCCGACCTGTTCGTCGACGAGGGCGAGGCGCGCTTCCGCGCCCTCGAGCAGGAGGCGGTGGCGGCCGCGATGGACGAGCACCCGGGCGTGCTCTCCCTCGGCGGCGGTTCGGTGCTGGACCCGGGCACCCGCGCCCGACTCGGCCGGTACGTCGACGCGGGCGGCACGGTCGTCTTCCTCCGGGTCGGGCTCTCCGACGCGGTCAAGCGGGTCGGCCTCGGCTCCTCCCGGCCGCTGCTCCTGGGCAACGTGCGGGGACGGATCAAGACGCTGCTCGACGAGCGCACACCGATCTACCAGGCCTGCGCCTCCCACACCGTCGACACCGACGGCCGCGACGCCGACGCGGTCGCTGCCGAGATCGAGGAGCTGATCCGCCGATGACCGCCACCGCGCCCACCACGATCCGCGTACGGACCGCCGCGCCCTACGACGTGGTGGTCGGACACGGGGTGCTCGACCGACTGCGGGACCTGATCCCGTCCGGCGCCCAGCGGGTGGCGATCGTCTGCCCGGAGTCGCTGGAGGACCTGCTCGACCCGTTCGCCGACCTGCTCGACGACTACGACGTGGTCGTCCTCCAGGTCCCCGACGGTGAGGAGGCGAAGTCCGCCGAGGTGGCCTCGGCCTGCTGGGACGGCCTCGGCGAGGAGGGGTTCACCCGGTCCGACGTGGTGGTCACCCTCGGCGGTGGCACCACCACCGACCTGGGCGGTTTCGTGGCGGCGACCTGGCTGCGCGGTGTCGCGGTCGTGCACGTGCCGACCACGGTGCTGGCGATGGTCGACGCCGCCGTCGGCGGGAAGACCGGGATCAACACCGACGCCGGCAAGAACCTGGTGGGTTCCTTCCACGAGCCGGCCGGCGTGCTGTGCGACCTCGCGCTGCTCGCCTCGCTGCCCCGGGTCGACCTGGTCGCCGGGCTCGCCGAGGTGATCAAGTGCGGCTTCATCGGGGACCCCGAGATCCTGCGGATCGTCGAGGAGACGGACCCCGCCGCCATCACCGCCGACTCCCCGGCGCTCGCCGAGCTGATCGAGCGCGGCATCCGGGTGAAGGCCGAGGTCGTGGCCGGGGACCTGAAGGAGACCGCCGGCACCACCAGCGTCGGGCACCCGGGTCGCGAGGCGCTCAACTACGGCCACACGCTGGCGCACGCGATCGAGCGGGCCAGCGGCTACACGGTGCGCCACGGCGAGGCCGTCGCGATCGGCTGCGTCTACGTGGCCGAGCTCGCCCGCCGCACCGGCGACCTGGACCCGGCGCTCGTCGAGCGCCACCGCACGGTCCTGTCCCGGGTCGGCCTGCCGACGTCGTACGACGGCGCCGCGACGTTCGAGGAGCTGCTGGCCGCGATGCGGGTGGACAAGAAGGCCCGCGGCTCGCTGATCCGTTTCGTGGTGCTGGACGGCCTCGCCTCGCCGGTCTCGCTGGCCGGGCCGAGCGAGGAGCACCTGCGGGCGGCCTTCGAGGCGGTGCTGGACCGATGAGTGCGGTGCTGGTGCTGAACGGTCCGAACCTGGGCCGGCTGGGTCGACGGCAGCCGGAGATCTACGGTCACACCACGCACGAGGACCTGGCCCGGATGTGCCGGGAGTGGGGCAGCGGACTCGGGCTCCGCGTCGAGGTGCGGCAGACCAACCACGAGGGCGAGCTGTTGGACTGGCTCAACACGGCCGCGGACCAGGAGACCCCGGTGGTGCTGAACGCCGCTGCCTGGACGCACTACTCGCTGGCCCTCTACGACGCCTGCGCCCAGCTCGTCGCCCCGCTGGTCGAGGTGCACATCTCCGAGCCGAAGCAGCGGCCGGAGCAGTTCCGGCACACCTCCTACGTCGAACCGCACGCGGCGGCCACGATCAGCGGCCAGGGCATCGACGGCTACCGGCAGGCGCTGGAATTCATCGCTGCCGCACCCGCCCACTAGACTGCAGCGTTGGCCCGGGGGCCGGACTCGCAGAGCGGGCGGCCCTCCGGCGGCCGCGGTACCACGTTGACAATCCATCCAGGTCTGACCCACCTGGCTCACCACGCATCGGAGAACACGGACGCATGGCAACCACGAACGACCTCAAGAACGGCATGGTGCTCAAGCTGGACGGCCAGCTGTGGCAGGTGGTCGAGTTCCAGCACGTCAAGCCGGGCAAGGGGCCCGCGTTCGTGCGTACCAAGATCAAGAACGTCGAGTCGGGCAAGAACGTCGACAAGACCTTCAACGCCGGCACGAAGGTGGAGACCGCCACCGTCGACCGTCGCAGCTACCAGTACCTGTACAACGACGGCACGAACTACGTGTTCATGGACACCGAGACCTACGAGCAGTTCGAGGTCGCCCCGGAGATCGTCGGTGACGCGAAGCACTTCCTCCTGGAGAACGCCGAGGCGATCCTGGCGATGAACGAGGGCCGGATCCTCTTCATCGAGCTCCCCGCCTCGGTCGAGCTGGTGATCACCTACACCGAGCCCGGCGTCGTCGGCGACTCCGCCACCGGCCGCACCAAGCCCGCCACCGTCGAGACCGGCCACGAGATCCAGGTGCCGCTCTTCGTGGAGCAGGGCGAGAAGGTCAAGGTCGACACCCGCGACTCCTCCTACCTCGGCCGCGTGAAGGGCTGATGAGCGCACGGACCAAGGCGCGCAAGCGCGCGCTCGACCTCCTCTTCGCTGCGGACCTGCGCGGCGAGACGGGGGTGGACGGGCTCGAGCGGGCGATCGCCGAGGGCAACCCGCCCAGCAACGTCTACACCGCGGAGCTGGTCCGCGGTGTGGTCGAGCGCCAGACCCGGATCGACGAGGTGCTCCGCGAGTTCGCCCAGGGCTGGTCGCTGGAGCGGATGCCGGCGGTCGACCGGAACGTGCTCCGGCTGGGCGTCTACGAGCTGCTCTACGCCGAGGACGTGCCCGACGCGGTGGCGGTGAGCGAGGCGATGGGCCTGGTCCGCGAGCTCTCCACCGACGAGTCGCCCGCCTTCGTCAACGGCGTGCTCGGCGCGATCCAGCGCGGCAAGGACACCCTGGTCTGACCTTCCCTGCCGTCCTGGGCCGACCTAGGGTCGGGAGCATGACCCAGGACAGCACCGTCGACGTCGTCGTGATCGGGCTCGGGCCCGGCGGCGAGCACCTGGCCGCCGAGCTGGCCCGCTCCGGCCTGGAGGTGGTCGGCGTGGAGCGCCGCCTGGTGGGCGGCGAGTGTCCCTACTACGGCTGCATCCCGTCCAAGATGATGGTGCGCGCCGCCGGCACCCTCGCCGAGGCACGCCGCGTGGACGGTCTCGCCGGCGCCGCGTCCCTCAGCCCGTCCTGGGCCCCGGTCGCCGCACGCATCCGTGACGAGGCCACCACCGACTGGGACGACCGCGCCGCGGTGGATCGGCTCGAGGCGGCCGGAGCGAGCCTGCTGCGCGGCACCGCCCGACTCACCGGTCCGGGGCAGGTGACGGTGCGCACCGCCGACGGTCCGCGCACCCTCGTCGCCCGCCGGGGCGTGGTGCTCAACACCGGCACCGAGCCCGCGACGCCGCCGATCGAGGGACTGGCGGGGACGCCGTACTGGACCAACCGCGAGGCGGTGCGGGTCACCGAGCTCCCGGATCGCCTGGCTGTGGTCGGCGGTGGCGCGATCGGCGTGGAGATGGCCCAGGCCTTCGCCCGCTTCGGCGTGGCGGTCAGCGTGATCGAGGCCGGCCCCCGGATCCTCGGACCGGAGGAGCCGGAGGCCGCCGACGTGGTACGTCGTGCCCTGCGCGCGGACGGGATCACCGTGCTGGAGGACGTCGGGGTGGACCGGGTCGAGCACGCCGCCGGACGGTTCACCGTGCACGCCGGCGGCGACAGCGTCGTCGCCGACGCCCTCCTGGTGGCGGCCGGACGTCGCAGCAACCTGGGCGACGTCGGACTGGAGACGGTCGGACTCGACCCGGCCGCACGGTTCATCGACGTCGACGACCGGATGCGCGCCGGCGAGCGGCTCTGGGCGGTCGGCGACATCACCGGCAAGGGCGCCTTCACCCACCTCTCGATGTACCAGGCCGGGGTCGCGATCCGCGACATCCTGGATCAGGACGGACCGGCCGCCGACTACCGCGCGGTCAGCCGGGTGACCTTCACCGACCCGGAGGTGGGCGCCGTGGGGTGGACGGAGCGGCAGGCCCGCGACGCGGGTCGCCGGGTCGCCGTCGGCGTCACCGACCTGGCCGACTCCTCACGCGGCTGGCTGCACGGCCCCGGACCGGACGGCACCGCGAACGCCGGCGTGGTCAAGGTGGTCGCCGACCTGGACCGCGGCGTGCTGCTCGGCGGGACCACGGTGGGACCGTCGGGCGGCGAGATGATCGGACTGCTGGCGACCGCCGTTCACGCCGGGACCCCGATCGACACGCTGCGTTCGATGCACTTCGCCTACCCGACCTTCCACCGGGCGATCGAGTCCGCCCTGGCCGCGTTGCCCGACTCGGCACGCACACCCTAGGGAGGGGGAGCGCCGAGCGGACCGGCGAGGATTCATCTCCCGCTGCTCGGGTAGGTTGACGCCCGTCGGATGCCCTATCTCGGAGGTGCCCATGAGCGACTCGCCCATCGATCCGACCGGTCCGGAGGAAACCTCTGACCGGTTGTACACCCCGGACGAGCTCGAGGAGTTCGCCCGCCGGCAACTCTCCGCGGCACGGTCCGGTGACGAGGCCGACCCGCTCACCGACCCGCTCACCGATCCGATCGCGCCGGGCTCCGACCCGCTCTCGGACCCGCTCACCGATCCGATCGCGCCGGCGCGGGGGTCGACCACCGGCTGGCCGAGTGCACCGCCTCCGGCGGCACCGCCTGCCGCGCCGCCGGCCGCGCCGCCTGCCGCACCGCCTGCCGCGCCGCCGGTGAGCGCGGCACCGTCGAGCGCCCCTCCGTCCGGACCCCCTGCCGCGCCGCCCTCCGCACCCCCGGCGGCACCCCCGGCGGCACCCCCGTCCCATGCCGCCCCGACACCGACGGGTCCGCCGACGACCCCACCGGCGGTCCCACCGACCGGCCACGACGAAGCGCCGGCCGAGCCCCGACGGTTCATGACCGCGACCGACTTCCTGGACCGGCGCGACGCCGAGCTGGACCTCGGTCCCGCCACCTGGGGCTGGCGCGGTCGCGCGCGCCGCTGGTCCGGGGGGCTGATCAGGCCGAAGATGGGCGCCAAGGAGACCTCCTACCACGAGGACCGGCGGCTCATCCAGAAGGACTTCGACGGCCCGCGCACGATCGCCTTCATCAACCCCAAGGGTGGCGCGGCCAAGACGACCAGCGTGCTCGCGGCCGGGTTCACCTTCGGCACCGTCCGGGGCGGGGGAGTCGTGGCCTGGGACAACAACGAGACCCGCGGCACCCTCGGCATCCGGGGCTCCCGCAGCGCCCATCGCAACACCACCCGCGAGCTCCTCGAGGACCTCGGCCGCTTCAAGGACGTCTACCAGTCCCGGATCGGCGACCTGGGTGCGTTCGTCCGCTCCCAGGGCGACGCCCATTTCGACGTCCTCGCCTCCGACGAGCGCCCGGACGTCACCGGGGTGATCCACGCCAAGGACTTCGCCGAGGTGCATCAGCTGCTGGAGCGCTTCTACCGGGTGATCCTGGTCGACACCGGCAACAACATGCGCGCCGAGAACTGGCTCGCGGCGGCCGAGGCCGCCGACCTGCTGGTGGTGACCAGCACCGTGCGCGAGGACACCGGCTACAGCGGGCTGTGGATGCTCGACGCGCTGCAGGACGCCGGCTACGCGAACCTGAAGTACAAGACGATCACGGTGCTGTCCGACCCGAGCGACAAGGTGGACCCCCGGCTCGCCCAGGACCTCACCCAGGTCTACGAGCAGCGCACCCGCGGGGTCTACCGGGTGCCCTACGACCCGGTGCTGGTCGCCGGCTCCGTGGTGCCCTACCACCAGCTCTCGGCGGAGACGACCCGGTCCTGGCTCCGCGCCTGCGCCGGGATGGCCGCCGCCCTCTGAGGGCGCGCCCGGTTGCACCACGGTGCCGGTGAACAGGTAGGCTTCGCTGCAGTTTCGGACATCCTTTAACGAGCCGTCCCGTGAGGCGGAGAAGGAGGTCAGGCAGGCCCATGCCTACCCAGCCGCAGGTGCACGATCCCGGTCGCGTCGTTCTCGACGCCGGTGACATCCATCGGGCCCTGACCCGCATCTCGCACGAGATCCTCGAGCACAACAAGGGCGCCGACGACCTTCTGCTGCTCGGCCTGCACACCCGCGGCGTGCCGCTCGCGCACCGCCTCGCCGAGAAGATCGCCGAGGTCGAGGGGCGCGGCGTCGACACCGGCTCGCTCGACGTCACGATGTACCGCGACGACCTGCGCTCGCACCCCACCCGCGCTCCGCACAAGACGTCGCTGCCCGCCTCCGGCATCGACGGCAAGACGGTGGTGCTGGTCGACGACGTGCTCTACTCCGGCCGGACCATCCGCGCGGCGCTGGACGCGCTCTCCGACCTCGGGCGCCCCGCCGTGGTCCGCCTGGCCGTCCTGGTCGACCGTGGGCACCGCGAGCTCCCGATCCGCGCCGACCACGTCGGCAAGAACCTGCCCACCGCCCGCAGCGAGCGCGTCAGCGTCCGGCTCGCCGAGACCGACGGCGCCGACGAGGTACGGATCGGGGACCAGCCCGACCCGCCCGCACGCGTGGCACGCCGCGACCCGGAGGTGAAGGCATGACCCGCCACCTGCTCAGCATCGACGACCTCGACGCCGCGGACATCGCCGAGATCTTCGACACCGCGGCCGAGATGCACGACGTCCAGCGGCGCGCCGTGAAGAAGCTCCCGGCGCTGCGCGGGCGCACCGTGATCAACCTCTTCTTCGAGGACTCCACCCGGACCCGCTCCAGCTTCGAGATCGCGGGCAAGTGGCTCTCCGCCGACGTGATCAACCTGTCCGCCAAGGGTAGCAGCGCGAGCAAGGGCGAGAGCCTGCGCGACACCGTGCTGACCGTGACCGCGATGGGGGTGGACGGCCTCGTGGTGCGGCACGGTGCCAGTGGCGCCGCGCACCAGATCAGCCAGTGGGTCGACGTACCGGTGGTCAATGCCGGCGACGGGATGCACGAGCACCCGACCCAGGCTCTGCTGGACGCCTACACCCTCACCCGGCGGCTCGGGTCCCTGGAGGGCAAGCACGTCGCCATCGTCGGCGACCTGACGCACAGCCGGGTCTTCCGCTCCAACATCAAGTGCCTGCTCGCGCTCGGTGCCTCGGTGACCGCGGTGGCCCCGCCCACGCTGATGCCCGCCGGCGCCGGCGAGTGGGCCAAGTCGGCCGGCTTCGCCACCTCCTACGAGCTGGACCCCGTGCTGCCCGACGCCGATGCGGTGATGATGCTGCGGGTGCAGCGCGAGCGGATGAGCGGCGGCTACTTCCCGACCGCCCGCGAGTACACCGTCGGCTACGGGCTCACCCGCGACCGACTCGGCCTGCTCGGTGCCGACACCCCGATCCTGCACCCCGGCCCGATGAACCGCGGCCTGGAGATCTCCGCCGACGCCGCCGACTCCGTGGACCGCTCGGTGGTCCTCGACCAGGTCTCGGCCGGTGTCGCCGTCCGCATGTCCGTGCTCTACCACCTGCTCGCCGGGGAGGAGACCCGATGACCGACCCGACCGGCACCGCACCGGGCACCGTGCTGATCAAGGGAGCCAGCCTGCTCGGCGAGGCCACCGCCGACGTCCTCGTCGCCGAGGGCCGGATCCAGGAGGTCGGTACGACGCCGGGCGCGACCTCCGCCGCCGACCGCACGATCGACGCCGACGGCCTGGTCCTGCTCCCCGGTCTGGTCGACCTGCACACGCACCTGCGCGAGCCGGGGCGCGAGGATGCCGAGACCGTGCTGACGGGCTCCCGCGCCGCAGCCGTGGGCGGCTTCACCGCCGTCCTCGCCATGGCCAACACCAGCCCGGTGACCGACACCGCCGAGGCCGCCGAGCGGGTCCTCGACCTGGGTCGTGCGGCCGGGCTGGTCGACGTGCAGCCGGTCGGTGCGGTGACCAAGGCGCTGGCCGGCGCCGAGCTGGCCGAGCTCGGCCTGATGGCGCGCTCCCGCGCCCGGGTCCGGGTCTTCTCCGACGACGGCAGGTGCGTCCACGACGCCCGGGTGATGCGCCGGGCGCTGGAGTACGTGAAGACCTTCGGCGGCGTGATCAGCCAGCACAGCCAGGACCCGGCGCTGGCCGGACCGACCGCCTGCTGCCACGAGGGCGAGCTCTCCGGCCGCCTCGGCCTGCCCGGATGGCCCGGTGTCGCCGAGGAGGTCATCGTGGCCCGCGACGTGATGCTCGCCCGGCACACCGGCAGCCGGGTGCACGTCGCGCACGTCTCCACCGCGGGCAGCGTGGAGATGATCCGCTGGGCGAAGGCGCAGGGCATCGACGTGACCGCCGAGGTCACCCCGCACCACCTGCTGCTCACCACGGACCTGCTCGCCTCGGAGAACGGCGGCTACGACCCGACGTACAAGGTGAACCCACCGCTGCGACCGGTGGAGGACGTGGAGGCGCTGCGCGCCGCGCTCGCCGACGGCACCATCGACGCCGTCGCCACCGACCACGCCCCGCACGCGCGGCACGACAAGGAGCACGCCTTCGTGGACGCCGCGTTCGGCATGCTCGGCCTGGAGACCGCGCTGCCGCTGGTCGCGACCGTGATGGTCGGGTCCGGGCTGATGGACTGGGCCGGTGTCGCCCGGGTGATGAGCGCGGACCCCGCCCGGATCGCCGGCCTGAGCGAGCACGGACGGCCGCTGGCCGTCGGTGAGCCGGCCAACCTCACCCTGGTGGACCCGGCCGCCACGGTGACCATCGACCGCGAGGACTCGGTGTCGCTGTCCCGCAACAACCCCTGGCACGGACGGGCGCTGACCGGCGCCGTCCGCGCCACCCTGCTGCGCGGCCGTCCGACCGTGCTGGAAGGAGCACTCCAGTGAGCACCCCACGACCCGCTCTGCTCGTCCTCGAGGACGGCCGGGTCTTCCACGGCGACGCCTACGGCGCGGAGGGCCAGACCTTCGGCGAGGCCGTCTTCAACACCGGCATGACCGGCTACCAGGAGACGCTCACCGACCCCTCCTACCACCGCCAGATCGTGGTGATGACCGCGCCGCACGTCGGCAACACCGGCATGAACGACGAGGATCCGGAGTCGCGCCGGATCTGGGTCGCCGGCTACGTGGTGCGCGATCCCGCCCGACGCGCCAGCAACTGGCGTTCGCTGCGCAGCCTCGACGACGAGCTGCGCGAGCAGGGCGTGGTCGGGATCAGCGGCATCGACACCCGGGCGCTGACCCGGCACCTGCGCGAGCGGGGTGCGATGCGCGCGGCGATCTCCAGCACGGAGACCGACCCGCAGGCGCTGCTGGGCCGGGTGCGCGCCTCCGCCGAGATGGCCGGGGCCGACCTGGCCGCCGCGGTGACCACCGAGCAGGCCTACGTGGTGCCGGCCCGCGGCACCAAGCGCTTCACCGTCGCGGCCGTCGACCTCGGCATCAAGACGATGACGCCCCACCGGATGGCCGAGCGGGGCATCGAGGTGCACGTGCTGCCCGCCACCGCCTCGCTGGCCGACCTGCAGGCCGTCGGCGACGACGGCCCCGACGGCCTCTTCTTCTCCAATGGCCCGGGCGACCCGGCCGCCACCACCGGTCAGGTGGAGCTGCTGCAGGCGGCGTTGGCCGAGGGCATCCCCTACTTCGGCATCTGCTTCGGCAACCAGTTGTTCGGCCGGGCGCTCGGCTTCGGCACCTACAAGCTCAAGTACGGCCACCGTGGCATCAACCAGCCGGTGATGGACCGCACCACCGGCAAGGTCGAGGTGACCGCGCACAACCACGGCTTCGCCGTCGACGCCCCCCTCGACGGTCCCACCAGCACGCCGTACGGCGAGGCGAGCGTCAGCCACGTCTGCCTCAACGACGACGTGGTCGAGGGACTCGAGCTGCGGGAGGCCGGTGGCCGGCTCAAGGCGTTCTCCGTCCAGTACCACCCCGAGGCCGCCGCCGGCCCCCACGACGCGGCGTACCTCTTCGATCGGTTCGTCGACCTGATGGCGGCCCAGAAGGAAGGCCAGGCCTGACATGCCCAAGCGCGAGGACATCCGGTCCGTCCTGGTGATCGGCTCCGGCCCGATCGTCATCGGACAGGCGTGCGAGTTCGACTACTCCGGCACCCAGGCGTGCCGGGTCCTCAAGGAGGAGGGCCTGCGCGTGGTCCTGGTCAACTCCAACCCGGCCACGATCATGACCGACCCCGAGTTCGCCGACGCCACCTACGTCGAGCCGATCACCCTGGAGTTCGTGGAGAAGGTGATCGCCAAGGAGCGCCCCGACGCGCTGCTGGCGACGCTGGGCGGCCAGACCGCCCTGAACTGCGCGGTCGAGCTGGACGCCGCGGGCGTCCTGGACAAGTACGGCGTGGAGCTGATCGGCGCGTCGATCGAGGCGATCGACCGCGGCGAGAACCGTGAGCAGTTCAAGAAGATCGTCGCCGAGCTCGGCGGCGAGTCGGCCAAGTCGGTCATCTGCCACACCATCGACGACCTGCTCGCCGGGGCCGAGCAGCTCGGCTACCCGCTGGTCGTCCGCCCCTCGTTCACGATGGGCGGGCGCGGCTCGGGCTTCGCCTACGACGAGGACGACCTGCGGCGCATCGGCGGCGCCGGCCTGGACGCCAGCCCGACCACCGAGGTGCTCCTGGAGGAGTCGATCCTCGGCTGGAAGGAGTACGAGCTGGAGGTGATGCGGGACAAGGCCGACAACACCGTCATCGTCTGCTCGATCGAGAACCTCGACCCGATGGGCGTGCACACCGGCGACTCGATCACCGTCGCACCCGCGATGACCCTGACCGACCGCGAGTACCAGAAGCTGCGTGACCTGGCGATCGGCATCATCCGCGCGGTCGGCGTGGACACCGGCGGCTGCAACATCCAGTACGCGGTGAACCCCGCCGACGGCCGGATCATCGTCATCGAGATGAACCCGCGGGTCTCCCGCTCCAGCGCGCTCGCCTCCAAGGCGACCGGCTTCCCGATCGCCAAGATCGCGGCCAAGGTCGCCATCGGCTACACCCTGGACGAGATCCAGAACGACATCACCGAGGAGACCCCCGCCTCCTTCGAGCCGACCCTGGACTACGTCGTGGTGAAGGTGCCCCGGTTCGCCTTCGAGAAGTTCCCGGGCGCCGACAAGGTGCTGACCACCCACATGAAGTCGGTCGGCGAGGCCATGGCGATCGGTCGGAACTTCACCGAGGCGCTGCAGAAGGCGTTGCGCTCGCTGGAGTCGAAGTCCGCGCCGTTCGACTGGGACAAGGACTTCGTGGAGCTGGACAAGGCCGCGCTGCTGGAGGAGATCCGGGTCCCCACCGACGGTCGCCTCAAGCGGGTGATGGACGCCATCCGTGCCGGCGCCACGCCCGAGGAGATCCACGACGTCACCGGCATCGACCCCTGGTTCGTCGACCAGCTGATGCTGATCAACGAGGTCGCCGGCGAGCTCATCGCGGCCGCCGAGCTCTCCCCGGCGCTGCTCCGCAAGGCCAAGCGGCACGGCTTCTCCGACGTCCAGATCGGCAAGATGCGCGGGATGACCGCCGACGTGGTCCGCGGCGTGCGGCACGCGCTCGGCGTCCGGCCGGTCTACAAGACCGTCGACACCTGCGCGGCCGAGTTCGCCGCGCGGACGCCGTACCACTACTCCTCCTACGACGAGGAGACCGAGGTGGCGCCGCGCGAGCGGCCGGCCGTGATCATCCTGGGCTCGGGCCCGAACCGGATCGGCCAGGGCATCGAGTTCGACTACTCCTGCGTGCACGCCTGCCTGACCCTGTCCGAGGCCGGCTACGACACGATCATGGTCAACTGCAACCCGGAGACGGTCTCCACCGACTACGACACCTCCGACCGGCTCTACTTCGAGCCGCTCACCCTGGAGGACGTGCTCGAGATCGTGCACGCCGAGCAGCAGGCCGGCCCGGTCGCCGGAGTCATCTGCCAGCTGGGCGGGCAGACCCCGCTCGGTCTGGCCCAGGGGCTCAAGGACAACGGCGTGCAGGTCGTCGGCACCAGCCCCGAGGCGATCCACCTCGCCGAGGAGCGCGGCGCGTTCGGCCGGGTGCTGGCCGAGGCCGGCCTGGTCGCGCCGCAGCACGGCATGGCCACCTCGTTCGCGGAGGCCCGCGAGATCGCCTCCCGGATCGGCTACCCGGTCCTGGTGCGCCCCTCCTACGTGCTCGGCGGCCGCGGCATGGAGATCGTGTACGACGACGCCTCGCTGTCGGACTACATCTCCCGCGCCACCGAGGTCACCCCGGACCACCCGGTGCTCGTCGACCGCTTCGTGGACGACGCCGTGGAGATCGACGTGGACGCGCTCTACGACGGCACCGAGCTCTTCCTCGGCGGCGTGATGGAGCACATCGAGGAGGCCGGCATCCACTCCGGCGACTCCTCCTGTGCGCTCCCGCCGATCACCCTCGGCGAGCACGAGATCGGCCGGATCCGCGCGGCCACCGAGGCGATCGCCGAGGGCGTCGGCGTGCGCGGCCTGATCAACATCCAGTTCGCGCTCGGCTCGGACGTGCTCTACGTCATCGAGGCCAACCCGCGGGCCAGCCGCACGGTCCCGTTCGTCTCGAAGGCCACCGCCACCCCGCTGGCCAAGGCGTGCGCCCGGGTGATGCTGGGGGAGTCGATCGCCGAGCTGCGTGCGGCCGGCCTGCTGCCCGCCACCGGCGACGGTGGCCACCTGCCGCCGGAGCAGCCGATCGCGGTCAAGGAGGCCGTGATGCCGTTCAACCGGTTCCGTACCCCGGACGGCCAGCAGGTCGACACGGTGCTGGGCCCGGAGATGAAGTCGACCGGCGAGGTGATGGGCCTGGACGGTGACTTCGGTGCCGCCTTCGCCAAGGCCCAGGCCGGCGCCTTCGGATCGCTGCCGCTGGCCTCCCAGGAGGGTGGCGCCCGGGTCTTCGTCTCGATGGCCAACCGCGACAAGCGGCACATGATCTTCCCGATCAAGGTGCTCGCCGACCACGGCTTCGAGATCCTGGCCACCGCGGGCACCGCGGAGGTGCTGCGGCGCAACGGCGTGCGGGCCCGGGTCGTGCGCAAGCACTTCGAGGGCCCCGGCCCGGACGGCGAGCGGACCACCGTCGACCTGATCCTCGACGGCGAGGTCGACCTGGTGATCAACACCCCGCACGGCACCACCAGCGGCGGCTCGGCGCGGCTCGACGGCTACGAGATCCGGACCGCGGCGGTGCGCGGGAACATCCCGTGCATCACCACCGTCCAGGGCCTCGGCGCGGCGGTGCAGGGCATCGAGGCGATGGAGAAGGGTGAGATCGGGGTGCGCTCGCTGCAGGACTGGGCCCGCGCGCTCGAGGGCACGCGGTGACCGCTGCCGGTCCGGGACCGGGCGAGCGCGCCTACGACGCGCTCTTCCGGCACGTCCTGGTCCGGGTGGACCCGGAGCGGGCGCACCACCTGGCGTTCGCGGCGATCAGGGCGGCCGGCCCGCTGCTGCGGCGCCGCAGCCTGCCCGGCACGCCGGTCAGCGCGCTCGGGCTGACGTTCCCCAACGCGTTCGGGCTCGCCGCCGGGTTCGACAAGCAGGCCGTCGGGTACGACTCCCTCGCCGGCCTCGGCTTCGGCCATGTGGAGATCGGGACGGTGACCGGCCGCGCCCAGCCCGGCAACCCGGCCCCGCGCCTGTTCCGGCTGCCCGAGGACCGGGCCGTGGTCAACCGGATGGGCTTCAACAACGACGGCGCCCCCGCGGTCGCCCGTCGGCTGGCCGCCGCCGGCGCTGCCGACCGGGGCCCCGCCGACGGGACCCGGCCGGTGCTCGGCATCAACATCGGCAAGTCCAAGGTCGTCCCCGACGAGGACCAGTCCGCGGTCGAGGCCGACTACGAGACCTCCACCCGACTGCTCGCCCCGTTCGCCGACTACCTGGTGGTCAACGTCAGCTCTCCGAACACCCCCGGGCTGCGCAACCTGCAGGCGGTGGAGAAACTGGCGCCGCTGCTGCGCCACGTGCGCTCCGTGGCCGACGGTGTCGCGGTCCGGCGCCGGGTGCCGCTGCTGGTGAAGATCGCCCCGGACCTGGCCGACGAGGACGTGCGCGACGTGGCGGCGATGGCCACCGAGCTCCGCCTCGACGGTGTCATCGCGACCAACACCACGATCGGTCGTGACGGACTGCGCACGCCGCCCGCAACGGTGCGCGCGGCCGGCGCGGGCGGCCTCTCCGGCGCCCCCGTCCGCGACCGCGCCACCGCCGTGCTGCGGCTGTTGCGCGACGCGGTCGGGCCCGACCTGACCCTGGTCGGCGTCGGTGGGATCAGCACGGTCGAGGACGCCCGGGACCGTCTGGCCGCCGGCGCCACCCTGCTCCAGGCCTACACCGGGTTCATCTACGGTGGGGCCGGCTGGCCGGCCCGGATCGTCCGGGGATTGTGAGAGGAGCGCGCGATGGCGTTCGGTGACTACCAGATCGAGCTCTACCTCGGCGCCCTCGGCGGTGTGCTGCCCGCGCATCCGTTCGACCACGCCGAGCTGGAGCGCAACGCGCTGGCCGCGCTGCCCCCGGAGCTGCGTACCTATGTCGCCGGCGGCGCCGGGGACGAGAGCACGCAGCGGGCCAACGTGGAGGCTTTCTCCCGCTACGCACTGGTGCCGCGGATGCTGCGTGCCAGCGCCGAGCGCGACCTGTCCGTGGAGCTCTTCGGGCGCCGACTGGAGAGTCCGCTGCTGATGGCGCCGGTGGGCGTGATCGGGCTGTGCACCCCCGACCAGCACGGCGACGTGCATGCCGCCGAGGTCGCGGCCGCGACCGGGGTGCCGCTGATCGGCTCCACGTTGATGAGCGACCCGCTGGAGGAGGTGGCCGCCGCCACCGGCGAGACGCCGGCCTGGTTCCAGCTCTACACCCCGAAGAACCGCGAGCTCGCTGCCAGCCTGGTCCGCCGCGCCGAGCAGGCCGGCTACGAGGCGATCGTGGTCACCCTGGACACCTGGGTCCCCGGCTGGCGTCCGCGCGACCTGGCCTCCGGCAACTTCCCGCAGCTGCGGGGCAAGGCGTTGGCCAACTACACCTCCGACCCGGTGTTCGCCGAGATGACCGGGCCCGACCCCGACCCGGGCACCGTGGTGATGACCTGGGTCGGCACGTTCGGACACCCGGTCACCTGGGACGACCTGCCGTGGCTGCGGTCGCTGACCGACCTGCCGATCGTGCTCAAGGGCATCTGCCACCCCGACGACGCACGTCGCGCCCTGGACGCCGGCGCCGACGGCATCTACTGCTCCAACCACGGCGGCCGCCAGGCCAACGGCGGGGGAGCGGCCCTGGACTGGCTGCCGGAGGTCGTCGCCGCCGTCGACGACCGCGCCCCGGTCGTCTTCGACTCCGGTGTCCGCACCGGCGCGGACGTGGTCAAGGCACTGGCACTGGGCGCCACGGCGGTCGCCGTCGGCCGTCCCTACACCTACGCGCTCGCTCTGGGTGGAGTGCCGGGCGCGACCCACCTGCTGCGCAGCCTCCAGGCCGAGGCGGACCTGACCATGGCCGTGGACGGCTACCCGACGATCGCCGACCTGCGTCGCGACGCGCTGCGCCGCCTGAGCTGACCCCTGCCGAGAGGAACGACCGATGACCTTCGGAGCCCGCTACGACGCCGCCCTCCTCGACCGCGGCCGGCTCTGCGTCGGGGTCGACCCGCACGCCACGCTGCTGCGCGAGTGGGGCTACGGCGACGACGTCGCCGGCCTGGAGCGTTTCGCACGGGGTGCGGTGGAGGCGGTCGCACCCCTTGTCAGCGTGATCAAGCCGCAGTCCGCGTTCTACGAGCGGTTCGGCAGCGGTGGCGTGGCGGTGCTCGAGCGGGTGATCGCTGACGCCCGGGCGGCCGGCGCCCTGGTGCTGCTGGACGTGAAGCGCGGTGACATCGGCTCCACCTCCCAGGCCTACGCGGACGCCTACCTGGACCCGGCGTCCCCGCTGGCGGCCGACGCGATCACGGTGAGCCCCTACCTCGGCTTCGGGTCGCTGCAGCCCTTCGTGGAGACCGCCCGCCGCCACGATGCCGGGCTGTTCGTGCTCGCCGCGACCTCCAACAAGGAGGGCCCGGAGTTCCAGGAGGCGGTCACCACCGCCGAGTACGGCGGTCGCCCGGTCGCTGCGACCGTGCTGGACCACCTGCGTCGGCTCAACGACGGGGCCGCCCCGCTCGGCTCGTTCGGCGCGGTGGTCGGTGCCACCATCGACGGCTCCGGACTGGACTTCGACGTCAACGGTCCGATCCTGGCCCCCGGCTACGGGGAGCAGGGCGGCACCACCGCCGACATCGGCCGGATCTTCGGTGCCTCCGCGCGCCACGTGGTGGCCAGCTCCTCGCGCGGGGTGCTCCGGCTCGGACCCGACCCGCAGGCGATGCGGGACGCGGTGCGACGGGCCAACGAGGACCTGTCCGGTCTGCCCGGCTGATCACGATGGCCGACCGCTCCGCGACCCCGACGTCGGGTACGACGCCGGGGCGGCGTCGTACGGTGCTGCTGGTGCTGGCCGTGGTGGCCCTCGGCGTCCTCGGCGTCTCGGCCTGGCGGACCTTCGGCGGGGACGAGGACCCCTACGCCGACTACTGTGCGGTGGTCGAGCAGGAGCGCGCGCTGGTGGGCGCGGCGTTGGAGCAGGGGGCGGCGACCGGCCTGATCCGCGCGCTGCCGAGCTTCGAGCGACTGGCCGACCAGGCTCCCGAGGACCTCGCCGACGACTGGGAGCGGGTGATCAGCGGGGTCGAGCACCTGGAGCGCGTCCTCGACGACGCCGGCGCCGATCCGGCGACGTACGACCGGGACGACCCGCCCGAGACGGTGACCCGCGCCGAGCGCCAGGAGATCGATGCGGCGGCGGCAGCCCTCGGCGAGCCGGCGACCAGCGAGTCGATGAAGTCCGTCCAGCAGCAGGCCCTCGATGTCTGCGGCACGCCGCTGAACCTCTGATCCCGCGTGGATCCGGCGTGCGCGAGCGGTGACGTCCTGACCGGCACGGTGCCGGGAGAGCCCTCGCCGCGCGGGTTCCGCGGTCCCACGGGTGTCCCGCGTTGCCGGGTGCCGGAAGGTCTGGTTACTGTGACCGCGGAGCGGACCGACCGCGCCATCCACGACCGAAGGAACTCCGCCCGTGGCCCTGCCTCCTCTGACTCCCGAACAGCGTCAGGCCGCCCTCGAGAAGGCCGCGGCGGCCCGTCGCGAGCGCGCCGAGGTGAAGAACCGCCTGAAGAACTCCGGCGCCACCATCTCCGAGGTGCTGGCCCAGGGGCAGACCAACGAGGTCATCGGGAAGATGAAGGTCCTGGACCTGCTGCAGTCGGTGCCCGGCCTCGGGAAGGTCAAGGCGCGCCAGCTGATGGAGCGTCTCGCGATCGCCGAGTCCCGGCGGGTGCGCGGCCTCGGTGTGAAGCAGATCGCCGCGCTGGAGCACGAGTTCGCTGGTGACTGACCCGGCCCCGCGGCGCCTGGTCGTGATGGCCGGTCCGACCGCGGTCGGCAAGGGCACGGTCGCGGCCGCGGTCCGCGAGCAGCACCCCGAGGTCTGGATCTCGGTCTCCGCGACGACCCGGGCCCCCCGGCCCGGCGAGGTCGACGGCGTGCACTACCTGTTCGTCGACGACGCCGAGTTCGACCGGATGGTCGCCGACGGGGAACTGCTGGAGTGGGCCGTGGTGCACGGGCGACACCGCTACGGCACGCCGCGCCGACCCGTCGAGGCCGCTCTCGCCTCCGGCCGTCCGGCGATGCTGGAGATCGATCTCCAGGGTGCCCGCCAGGTGCGCGAGACCATGCCGGAGGCGCTCTTCGTCTTCCTGGCGCCTCCGTCCTGGGACGAGCTGGTGCGCCGGCTGGTCGGCCGGGGCACCGAGGGGAGGCCGAGCGGGAGCGCCGGCTGGCCACCGCCCGGCAGGAGCTGGCGGCGGAGGCCGAGTTCGATCGCACCATCGTCAACCACGAAGTTCTCGCTGCCGCCCGGGAGTTGGTAGCCTTGATGAGTTCCCCGACCACCGACCTGTGAGGCTATTGCGCGTGTCTGCCCCCAACATCGCCGCGGAGGGTGTCACCAACCCCCGATCGACGACCTCCTTTCCAAGACGGACAGCAAGTACAAGCTCGTCCTCTACAGCGCTCAGCGTGCCCGGCAGATCAACGCCTACTACTCCCAGCTCGGCGAGGGCCTGCTGGAGTACGTCGGCCCGCTGGTGGAGACGCACGTCCAGGAGAAGCCGCTGTCGATCGCGCTCCGCGAGATCAACGACGACCTGCTGACCTGCGAGGACATCGACCCCGCCGAGCTCGCTGCCGAGCAGGCCGCCGCCGCGGCTGCCGAGTCCGAGCCCACCGAGTGATCTGAGCCCCCTGGTGGGCGAGGAGCGCACACGACCCGGGGAGCGACCCCGGGTCGTCCTCGGTGTCGCCGGCGGCATCGCCGCCTACAAGGCCTGCGAGCTGCTCCGGCGGCTCACCGAGTCCGGTCACGACGTCACCGTCGTGCCGACGGCCGCGGCCCTGGAGTTCGTGGGCGCGCCGACCTGGGCGGCGCTCTCCGGCAAGCCGGTCTCCACCGACGTGTGGACCGGCGTGCACGAGGTGCCGCACGTCCGCCTGGGACAGGGCGCCGACCTCGTCGTCGTCGCCCCGGCCACCGCCGACCTGCTGGCGAAGGCCGCGCACGGCCTGGCCGACGACCTGCTCACCAACACGCTGCTCACCGCACGCTGCCCGGTGGTGCTCGCCCCGGCGATGCACACCGAGATGTGGGAGCACCCGGCCACGGTGGCCAACGTGGCCACCCTGCGGTCGCGCGGGGTGGTCGTGGTCGAGCCCGCCGAGGGGCGGCTGACCGGCGTGGACACCGGCAAGGGCCGGCTTCCCGAGCCGGTGGAGATCTTCCACCTCTGCAGCGACGTGCTCGCGCACGGCGCACCGAGCCCGGACCTGGCCGGACGTCGCGTCGTGGTCTCCGCGGGCGGCACCCGGGAGCGGCTGGACCCGGTCCGCTTCCTCGGCAACCGCTCCTCGGGGCGGCAGGGCTACGCGCTCGCCCAGGCCGCCGCGGCGCGCGGCGCCGAGGTCACCCTGGTCGCCGCCAACGTCACGCTGCCCGACCCGGCCGGCGTCAAGGTGGTGCGGGTCGAGACGACCGGCGAGCTCCGCGACGCCGTGCTGTCCGCGACGACCGGCGCGGACGCCGTGGTGATGGCGGCGGCGCCCGCGGACTTCCGCCCGGTCGCCGAGTCGGACGTGAAGATCAAGAAGGCGGAGGACGGCTCGGCTCCGACCATCGAGCTGGAGCAGAACCCCGACATCCTCCGCGAGCTCGCCGCCACCCGGGCCGCCGACGTGGTGGTCGGCTTCGCGGCCGAGACCGGCGACGCGCACGGCAGCGTCCTGGACCTGGCCCGCGCCAAGCTGGCCCGCAAGGGCTGCGACCTGCTGGTCGTGAACGACGTCAGCGGTGGCGCGGTCTTCGGCGCCGAGGAGAACGAGGCGGTGATCCTCGCCGCCGACGGCGCCTCCGTCGAGGTGCCCCACGGCACCAAGGCGGCCCTGGCCCACGTCATCTGGGACCAGGTCGCGTCCCGGATGACCCCGAGGAGCTGAGCCACCCGTGCCGTCGCCCCGCGGAGTCGTGAGACATCGAGGGCCGGTGGCGCACGACCCGTATCGTTGGAATCATCACCACACCCCAGCCGACCCGCGTGACCGCGCGTGTCCGACCCCGCAGGAGCCTCAACCCGTGACTGGACGCCTGTTCACCTCCGAGTCCGTGACCGAGGGTCACCCGGACAAGATCGCCGACCAGATCAGCGACACCGTCCTGGACTACCTGATCGCGAACGACCCCGACCGGGAGAACCTCAGGGTCGCCGTCGAGACGCTGCTGACCACCGGCCTGGTGGTGGTGGCCGGTGAGGTCCGCACGGGCGCCTACGCGCCGGTCGCCGACCTGGTCCGCGCCAAGATCCTGGAGATCGGCTACGACTCCTCCGAGAAGGGCTTCGACGGCTCGACCTGCGGGGTCCAGGTCGCGATCGGTGGGCAGTCCGCCGACATCGCCCAGGGCGTCGACGACGGGCACGAGGCCCGGGTGGGCTCCAGCGTCGACGCGCTCGACAAGCAGGGCGCCGGCGACCAGGGCCTGATGTTCGGCTACGCCTGCGACGACACCCCGGAGCTGTTCCCGCTGCCGATCAAGATCGCGCAGACCCTCTCCGAGCGCCTCTCCGCGGTCCGCAAGGACGGCACGCTGCCCTACCTGCGCCCCGACGGCAAGACCCAGGTCACCATCGAGTACGACGCCGACAACCGCCCGGTCCGCGTCGACACCGTGGTGCTCTCCACCCAGCACGCCGACGACATCGACCTCGACAAGACGCTGACGCCGGACATCACCAAGCACGTGATCGAGCCGGTCCTCGAGCAGTTCAAGGACTCGGTGCCGTCCGAGGGCTACCGCCTGCTGGTCAACCCGACCGGTCGCTTCGTGGTCGGTGGCCCGATGGGCGACGCCGGTCTGACCGGCCGCAAGATCATCGTCGACACCTACGGCGGCATGGCCCGCCACGGCGGTGGCGCCTTCTCCGGCAAGGACCCGTCGAAGGTCGACCGCTCCGCCGCCTACGCGATGCGCTGGGTCGCCAAGAACGTCGTCGCCGCGGGCCTGGCCCGCCGCTGCGAGGTGCAGATCGCCTACGCCATCGGCAAGGCCGCTCCGGTCGGCGTCTTCATCGAGACCTTCGGCACCGGCGTGGTCCCGGACGAGCAGATCCAGCAGGCCGTGCTCGAGGTGTTCGACCTGCGGCCGGCGGCCATCGTGCGCGACCTGGACCTGTTGCGGCCGATCTACGCGACCACGGCCGCCTACGGTCACTTCGGCCGCGAGCTGCCGGAGTTCACCTGGGAGCGGACCGACCGCGCCGACGCGCTCAAGGCCGCCGCGGGACTCTGAGACCCGCCCGGTCGGGTTCGATCGGGGGCCGCTGGTAGAACTGCCGCCATGCGCCCCGCCGACGAGCCTGCCCTGGAGCTCCCCGGGCTGGTCCGTGACCGGGCCGCCGAGGGGCGCGCCAAGGCCGCGCGCACCCGTGCGCGCAACCTGGCCGAGGCGGAGATCGTAGAGCGGGACCCGGTCGTCGGGGTGCTGCTGGACCTCGCGCCGGCCCACCTGGACCGCGAGTTCGACTACGCGGTCCCGGCGGCGATGTCCGACGGGGTGGCGCCCGGCGTCCGGGTGAAGGTCCGGTTCGCCGGCCAGGACGTCGACGGGTTCGTGGTGCGGCGCGGCGACTCGACCCGCCACGACGGTGCCCTGGCCCCGGTGCGTCGCCTGGTCAGCGCCGAGCCGGTGCTCACCGAGAGCGTGCGCGACCTGTGCGACCGGGTCGCTGCCCGCTACGCCGGCACCTCCGCCGACGTACGACGCCTGGCGATCCCGCCGCGGCACGCCGGTGTGGAGAAGGAGCCGTCGCCCCCCGAGCCGCCGCTGCGGTCGGACCAGGGGTGCTCGAGCCGTGGGCGGCGTACCCGGCCGCGGACGCCTTCTGGCGCCATGTCGCCGCGGGCGAAGCGCCGCGCGGGGTGTGGGCGGCTGCGCCCGGGGAGGACTGGCCCGCCCTGCTGGCCGCCGCCGCCGCGCACACGCTGGCCGCCGGCCGGGGCAGCGTCCTGTGCCTGCCCGACCACCGTGACGTGACCCGGGTGGACGCGGCGCTCACCGCCCTCCTGGGCCCCGACCATCACGTGACGCTGCATGCCGAGCCCGGGCCCGCCCGGCGCTATCGGGACTTCCTCGCGGTCGCCCGCGGTGCCCGGCGGATCGTGGTCGGGACCAGGTCCGCCGCGTTCGCGCCGGTCCGCGACCTCGGGCTGGTCGTGATCTGGGACGACGGTGACGAGCTGCACGCCGAGCCCCGCGCGCCCTACCCGCACATCCGGGAGGTGCTCGCGCTGCGCTCGGAGGGGGAGGGCGCGGCCTACCTGCTCGGCTCGTTCGGGCGCAGCGTGGAGGCCCATCAGCTGCTCAGCAGCGGGTGGGCCCACGAGATCGCGCTGCCCCGGGAGGCGGTTCGTGCCCGGGTGCTGGTCGGTGTGAGCGGCGCCTCCGAGCACGCGCTGCGACGCGACCGCTTCGCCGGCACCGCGCGGATCCCCAAGGAGGCCCAGGAGGCGGTCCGGTGGGGGCTGGAGCAGGGCCCGGTGCTGGTCCAGACGCCCCGGGTGGGTTATGTGCTCCGCCTGGCCTGTGAGCGTTGCCGGGAGCCGGCCCGGTGCTCGGCGTGCACCGGGCCGCTCAGCCTGTCCGGGCCGAGCGAGCCGCCGCGGTGCCGCTGGTGTGCCACGCCGGCGCCGGAGTGGTCCTGCCCCGAGTGTGGGGCGCGCGGGTTGCGCGCCCCCGTGCTGGGCGATGCCCGCACCGCCGACGAGCTCGGTCGGATGTTCCCCCAGGTGCCGGTGCTCACCTCCTCCGGAGACCGGATCCGTGACCGGGTCGACCCGACGGCCCGGATCGTGGTCGCCACCCCCGGCGCCGAGCCGGTGGCCGACGGCGGCTTCGCGGTCGTGGTCCTGCTGGACGCCTGGCTCGCGTTGGCCGGCGACCGGCTGCGGACCGCGGAGGAGGCGGTGCGCCGCTGGAGCAACGCGGTCGGGCTGGTGCGGCCCGGTGGTCGCGCACTCGCGGTCGGCGACCCGGGACACCCGGCGCTGCAGGCGCTGGTCCGGTGGGACCAGGAGGGCTTCGCGGCACGGGAGGCGGCCGAGCGGCGGGAGGCCCGGCTGCCACCGGCCGCCCGGATCGCGACCCTGACCGGGCGGCCGGGCGCGGTCGACGACCTGGTCACACTGCTCGAACTGCCGTCCTCGGCCGAGGTGCTCGGACCGCTGCCCCCGGACGCGGCCCGCCCCGGGGCGGAGGACACCGAGGTCCACCGGATGCTGCTGCGGGTCCCGCGGGGGGACGGCGAGGCGCTGGGATCGGCCATCCAGGAGGCTCAGCGTCTGCGGTCGGCACGGCGTCTCGACCCGGTCCGTGTCCAGGTGGATCCGGCCCAGATCTGAGGCCCGCTCCGCCGTCCGTGGGCCGGAGTGCGACGGAGATCACCCGCCGGGAAGCGGGCCGGGATTCGGTGGGCGGTGGAGGGCCGCCTACCGTCGATGGCTGCGTTGCGCACCCGTCGGTGGCGGTCACAGGACCATGACCCGGCACGGCGTCGCGCCGTGTGTGACCGCCCAGTGCGTGGTCCCGCGGCATCCGGCGCCGATCGCGCGGCCGCGCGCCAGCCCCGGTGTGGCCCATCTCCCACCTGGTGGCGACGTGCTTCGTCCTGCCCTGGCCACGGCCGCGGGCACCCACCGAGTGAAGGAAGAACGCGACGTGAGCATGCGTACCGTCACCCGCGCCGTGCGAGGCGGCGCCACCACCATCGTCGTCGGCGCCGTCTTGGCCGGCGTCGGCATCACCTCCGCCGGCGCCGCGTCGGCAGCGGAGGAGTCCGGCGTCACCGACGGGTCGGGAGTGACCGACTCGACCGACTCGACCGACGAGGTGCCTGCGGCGCCGGCGCCGACCACCACCACCGTCCGGCTCAAGGTCGGCACCCGCGACACGCGGCGGATCACCACCGAGGCGCGACGGCCGCTGTGGCTGGTCGAGAAGCGCGGCATCCGGGTCGACCGCAACGACAAGGTCCTCCTGGTCCGCAACGGCCGCAAGGTCCGCGAGCACGACCGTCGGGTGCTGCGCGACCGCGACCTGGTCCGGGTCGTCCGGGTGCGGACCGCGGTCCGCACCCACCGCCGCACCATCGAGCGTCCGGTCCGGATCCGCAAGGTGAGCACGCTGCAGCCGGGCGTCCGCAAGGTGCTGCGCCCCGGTCGGGCCGGTGTGCGCCGGATCCGGGTCCACCTGGAGTGGCAGAACGGGGAGCGGGTGCGTCGCGACGTGCACCGCTCGGTGGTCCGCAAGCCTCGTCCGCGCGTCGTCGCGGTGGGTCGCAGCGTGCGCAGCGTTCCCGGCACCGCCCACCTGAACTGGGCAGCCCTGGCCCGCTGCGAGTCCGGCGGCAACCCGCGTGCGGTCAACCCGGCCGGCTACTACGGCCTCTACCAGTTCAACGTCGCCACCTGGCGCAGCGTCGGCGGCTCCGGCATGCCGCACCTCGCGTCGTCGGCGGAGCAGACCTACCGGGCGAAGAAGCTGTACGCCCAGCGCGGCCGCTCGCCCTGGCCGCACTGCGGGCGCTACCTCTGACCCGGGCGCCCGGTCGCGTGGTCGCCGGTCACTAGGATCTGGCTGTGGCCATCCGACCCATCCGTCTCTTCGGTGATCCGATCCTGCGCAAGCCGGCGATCGAGGTCGTCGACTACGACGCAGAGCTGCGCCAGCTGGTGACCGACCTGACCGACACCATGCTCGAGGCGCCCGGCGCCGGGCTGGCCGCCCCGCAGATCGGGGTGGGCCTGCGCGTCTTCACCTGGAACGTCGACGGCGAGGTGGGCCACCTGATCAACCCCACGCTGGCGCTGTCGGAGGAGATCCAGGACGGCCCCGAGGGATGCCTCTCGCTGCCGGACCTCACCTTCGACTGCCGCCGGGCCCTCTCCCTGGTCGCCTCCGGCTTCAACATGCACGGTGACCCGGTGCAGATCTCCGGATCCGACCTGCTGGCCCGGGCGATCCAGCACGAGACCGACCACCTGGACGGGATCCTGTTCATCGACCGTCTCGACGACGCCGCACGGAAGGCAGCCATGAAGGAGATCCGCGAGTCCGAGTGGTTCGGGCTGGAACGTCCCACGATCAAGGTGTCTCCGCACCGCACCCACGGGTTCGGCCGCTGATGCGGGTGGTCTTCGCCGGCACCCCCGAGGTCGCCGTGCCCGCCCTGGACGCGATCGCCGCCTCCGACCACGAGCTGGTCGGCGTGGTCACCCGACCCGACGCACCCGCAGGTCGCGGCCGCCGGCTCACCCCGAGCCCGGTCGGGCTGCGGGCCGAGGAGCTCGGGGTCCCGGTGCTCAAGCCGACGCACCCCAAGGAGCCCGAGTTCCAGGAGCGGCTGCGCGAGCTGCGGCCCGACTGCTGCCCGGTGGTGGCCTACGGAGCCCTGATCCCGCAGTCGGCGCTGGACATCCCTGCGCACGGGTGGGTCAACCTGCACTTCTCGCTGCTGCCCGCCTGGCGCGGGGCGGCGCCGGTCCAGCACTCGATCTGGGCGGGCGACGAGGTCACCGGTGCGACCACGTTCCGCATCGTCAAGGCGTTGGACGCCGGCCCGACCTTCGGGGTGATGACCGAGGCGATCCGCGCCACCGACACCTCCGGTGACCTGCTGGATCGCCTCGCCGAGGGCGGCGCGGGGCTCCTGGTCGCCACGCTCGACGGGATCGAGGACGGATCGCTGGAGGCCCGGGAGCAACCCGCCGACGGCGTCAGTCTGGCCCCCAAGATCAGCGTCGACGACGCCCGGGTCGAGTGGACCGAACCCGCCCAGGCGATCGACCGCCGGGTGCGGGCGTGCGCCCCGTTCCCCGGGGCGTGGACCGAGTTCGAGGGCGAGCGGGTCAAGCTCGGGCCGGTGACGCCGGTCGCCGCGTCGGCCGACAGCCCGGCGCCCGGCGTGCTGGTGGTGGGCAAGAACGAGGTGCTGGTGGGGACCGGGTCGGGACCGGTCCGACTCGACCGGGTCAAGGCCTTCGGCAAGAAGGAGATGGGCGCGGCGGACTGGGCACGCGGAGCCCGGCTGGCTGACGGAGCGACCTTCCGGTGAACCGGGCGCGGCCCGGCTCGCGAGCAGCCGGCGCGGCCTCCCGCCGCGTCGACCGACCGCGCGCCGCCGCCCTCGCGGTCCTCACGGCGGTCCGCGCCGAGGACGCCTACGCCAACCTGGTGCTGCCCGGGATCCTCGCCCAGTACCGGCTGACCGGTCGCGACGCCGCGTTCACCACCGAGCTCGTCTCCGGCACGATCCGGCGGCGCGGGACCTACGACGCGATCCTGGCGACCTGCATCGACCGCGGTCTGCGCAAGGTGGAGGCCGGCGTCCTCGACGTGCTCCGGCTGGGGTGCCACCAGCTGCTCTCGATGCGGGTCCCGGCCCACGCCGCGATCAGCACGAGCGTGGATCTGGTGCGCAGCACCACCGGCCCCGGCGCCGCCGGCTTCGCCAACGCGGTGCTGCGCTCGGTGGCCCGCCAGGACCTCGAGGCCTGGATCGCACAGCTGACCCCCGACACCCTCCCGGACGACGAGCGAGCCGCCATCGCGCACAGCCACCCGGTCTGGGTGGTCGACCAGCTGCGCGCCGCGGCGCCCGAGGACGACCTGGACGCGGTGCTCGCGGCCAACAACGTCCCGCCCCGGGTGACCCTGGTCGCCCGACCCGGCCTGGCCACCCGGGACGAGCTCCCGGGCACGCCGACCCGCTACTCGCCGTACGGCGTGGTCGCCGAGCCGGGTGACCCCTCCGACGTGCCGGCCGTCGCCGAGCGGCGGGCCGGGGTCCAGGACGAGGGCTCGCAGCTGGTGGCCCACGCGCTTGCCTCCGCGCCGCTGGAGGGTCCGGACCGACTCTGGCTGGACCTCTGTGCCGGTCCCGGCGGCAAGGCCGCCCTGCTGGCCGCTCTGGCCGCCCAGCGCGGAGCGCGCCTGGTAGCCGTCGAGCAGCACCTGCACCGGGCGCGCCTGGTGGAGCGGGCGCTGAGCGGCCTCGCCGCCTCCGGGACGGCGTCCGCGCACCCGCCGGTCGTGCTCAACGCCGACGGCACCGCGGCGCCGTTGCGCCCGGCCGGCTTCGACCGGATCCTGCTCGACGCGCCCTGCTCGGGACTGGGTGCCCTGCGCCGGCGTCCCGAGGCGCGCTGGCGTCGCTCGGCCGACGACCTGGTGGGCCTGGTGATGCTGCAGCGCCGTCTGCTGCGCTCCGCGCTCGACCTGGTGCGGCCCGGCGGCGTGGTGCTCTACGCGACCTGCTCGCCGGTCCGGATCGAGACCGGTGAGGTGATCTCCTCGGTCGTCCGTGGCGTCGCGGACGTGAGCGTGGAGGACGTCCGCGGCCTGCTGCCCGGCGTGGAGGATGCCGACGGGCCCGTGGCCGGGACCGCCCAGCTGTGGCCGCACCGGCACGGCACCGACGCGATGTTCCTCGCGCTCCTGCGCAAGCAGGGCTGACGCCGACGCCCGGCGCCCGGCCGCTGACGTCCGGCCCCTGACCTGGGCCGGAGCAGAGGGAATGAACCGGGCCGGGCCGACCTTGGACCGGGCATGAAGAAGATCGGCTTCCTCTCCTTCGGACACTGGTCGACGGCGCAGGGCTCGCAGACCCGCACCGCCGCCGACGTGCTGCAGCAGTCCATCGAGCTGGCGGTCGCCGCCGAGGAGGTCGGCGCCGACGGCGCCTACTTCCGCGTCCACCACTTCGCCCGCCAGCTGGGGAGCCCGTTCCCCCTGCTCGCCGCCGCCGGCGCGCGGACCTCACGGATCGAGCTGGGCACCGGGGTGATCGACATGCGCTACGAGAACCCGCTGATGATGGCCGAGAACGCCGGCGCGGCGGACCTGATCGCCGGGCAACGCCTCCAGCTGGGGATCTCCCGCGGCTCACCGGAACAGGTGGTCGACGGGTGGCGCTACTTCGGCTACCGGCCCGGAGAGGGGGAGACCGACGCCGACCTGGCCAGGCGGCACACCGAGGTCCTGCTCGAGGTGCTCGAGGGCAAGGGCTTCGCCCAGCCCAGCCCGCGCCCGATGTTCGCCAACCCGCCGGGGCTGCTGCGCCTCGAGCCGCACTCCGAGGGCCTGGGCAAGCGGCTCTGGTGGGGCGCCGCCTCCAACGCGACCGCGCGCTGGGCGGCCGGCCTGGGGATGAACCTGATGAGCTCGACGCTGAAGGAGGACGAGTCCGGCAAGCCGTTCCACGTCCAGCAGGCCGAGCAGATCCAGGAGTTCCGCGAGGCCTGGGACGCGGCCGGCTGGGACCACCCGCCACGGGTCTCGGTCAGCCGGTCGATCTTCCCCCTGGTGACCGCTCAGGACCACGCCCTGTTCGGTGGCAGCGCCGACAGCGACGACCAGGTCGGCCAGATCGACAACATGCGTGCCGTGTTCGGGCGCTCCTACGCCGCGGAGCCGGACGCGCTGATCACCCAGCTCGCGGCCGACGAGGCGATCGCGGCCGCCGACACGCTGCTGCTCACCGTGCCCAACCAGCTCGGCGTCGACTACAACGCCCACCTGCTGGAGTCGGTGCTGACCCACCTGGCTCCGGCGCTCGGCTGGCGCTGACGCCACGACCGGGTACACCTAGAGTCGCCCCATGGCGACCCCCGCGATCGAGATCGACGTTCCGGCCCAGGGTCCGGACCAGGAGGACCGCACGATCCGGGTGAGCAACCCCGACCGGATCTACTTCCCGCAGATCGGGGCCACCAAGCTCGACCTGGTGCACTACTACCTCGCGGTGGGGCCGGGGATCGTCAACGCGCTGCGCGAGCGGCCGTGCATGCTGCACCGCTTCCCGAAGGGGCTGGCCGGCGACAAGGTGCACCAGAAGCGGCTCCCCGCCGGCGCGCCGCCGTGGGTGGAGACGGTCCGGCTCTTCTTCCCGCGGTGGTCGCGCACCGCCGACGAGCTCTGCGTGACCGAGCTGGGTGCGGTGATCTGGGCGGTGCAGATGTCCACCGTCGAGTTCCACCCGTGGAACAGCCGCCGCGGTCACGTCGAGCAGCCCGACGAGTGGCGCATCGACCTCGACCCCGGCCCGCTCGCCGACTACGACGCGGTACGACGCACCGCCGGCGTCGTACGGGAGGTGCTCGACGAGCTGGGGGCCGTCG
This sequence comes from Nocardioides sambongensis, assembly GCF_006494815.1. Classification (NCBI taxonomy): domain Bacteria; kingdom Bacillati; phylum Actinomycetota; class Actinomycetes; order Propionibacteriales; family Nocardioidaceae; genus Nocardioides; species Nocardioides sambongensis. Next base: position 1,296,716 of record NZ_CP041091.1, on the reverse strand, counting down.
GCCACCCCAAGACCAGCGGCAGCAAGGGGCTGCACGTCTACGTGCGGATCCGGCCCGACCACGACCACAAGGCGGTGCGTCGCGCCGCCTGGGCGTTCGCGCGCGAGGTGGAGCGCCGGGCACCCGACGACGTCACCACCACCTGGTGGAAGAAGAACCGCGACCCGCACCACGTCTTCGTCGACTACAACCAGAACGCACGCGACCACACCATCGCCGCGGCGTACTCGGTGCGGGGACTGCCCGACGGTCGGGTCTCGACGCCGGTGCGGTGGGAGGAGATCGCGGACGCGGACCCGCGCGACTTCACGCTGCGCACGGTGCCGCGCAGGTTCGGCGAGATCGGTGACCTGCACGCCGACATCGACGACCACGTCTTCGACATCGCCCCGCTGCTCGAGGCGGCGGACGCCGAGGACGCCGAGGACGCCGAGGACGAGGCACCGGCCGGCGACGAGTGAGCCGCAATGGCCGGGACCGCCTAGGATCGGGGCCCGTGGGCATCCAGATCACGCCATCCATCCTCAACGCCGACTTCACCCGCCTGGGGGAGGAGGTGGCCCGGATCCCCAGTGCCGACTGGGTGCACGTCGACGTGATGGACAACCACTTCGTGCCCAACCTGACCTTCGGTCCGACCATGGTCGAGGCGCTCGCCCGCAGCACCGAGACCCCCCTGGACGCCCACCTGATGATCGCGGACGTCGACCGGCACGCCGTCACCTACGCCGAGGCCGGCTGCGGCTCGGTGACCTTCCACGTGGAGGCGGCCCAGGCCCCGGTCCGTCTCGCCCGGGAGATCCGCGCCGCCGGCGCCCGCGCCTCGATGGCGCTGCGTCCGGCCACGCCGATCGAGCCCTACGAGGACCTGCTGCCCGAGCTGGACATGCTGCTCGTGATGACCGTCGAGCCGGGATTCGGCGGTCAGAAGTTCCTCGACCTCTGCCTGCCGAAGATCCGTCGGGCCCGCGCCCTGATGGAGCGGCACGGGGTGCAGACGTGGCTCCAGGTCGACGGCGGTGTCTCCCTGGAGACCATCGAGCGGTGCGCGGAGGCGGGCGCCGACGTCTTCGTCGCCGGCTCGGCCGTCTACTCCGCTGACGACCCGGACGCCATGGTGACCGCGCTGCGCGAGCGTGCGGCGGCTGCCGCCGGAGTCCACTGAGCGGCACGGATGCGGTCGCCCCGTTGCGGCTGTGTCACCATGGAGGTCAAGAGCTTGCGTGCTCTGGGGTCGGTGAAAATCCGAGCCGGCGGTGACGGTGGCGAAGCACCTCGCTTCACTCCGAAGTCCGCGACCCGTCCACAGCCAGTGGCCGGTTGACCAGGTGGAACTCCTGGACCGACGGTCAAAGTCCGGATGGGAAGTGCACGCCAGCGTCGGTGAGCCGGTCAGCCGAGCCACCGCACGCCGTACGTCCCCTCGCCCCGGAGCCGATCAGGCCGGAGCAGAGGAGAGGACATCGAGGTGAACACCACCTTCACCGGCGAGTACGACGCGATGCGGCGTGCCCTCGCGCTCGCCGCGTCCCCCGGCGTGCCGTTGCACCCGAACCCCCGCGTCGGCTGCGTGCTCCTCGCGCCGGACGGCACCACCGTGGGGAGGGATACCACCAGGGTGCCGGGACGCCGCACGCCGAGATCGCCGCCCTGCGGGCCGCGGGCGAGCGGGCCCGGGGCGCGACCGCGGTGGTCACCCTCGAGCCCTGCAACCACACCGGCCGGACCGGACCGTGCGCACGCGCGCTGGTCGAGGCGGGCGTGGCCCGGGTGGTGGTCGCGCAACAGGACCCCAACCCGGTGGCGCAGGGCGGTCTGGAGACGCTGACCGCTGCCGGCATCACCGTCGACCAGGGGCTCCTCGAGGAGGACGCGCGCGACCTGAACCGTGCCTGGACGTTCGCCCACGAGCACGGTCGGGCCTTCGTGACCTGGAAGTTCGCCACCACGCTGGACGGGCGCAGCGCCGCCGTCGACGGCACCAGCCGGTGGGTCAGCAGCCCGGCCGCCCGTCGTGACACCCACGCGCTGCGTGCCCTGTGCGACACGATGCTGGTCGGCACCGGCACCGTCCTGGCCGACGACCCGCAGCTGACCGTACGCGACGACGAGGACCGGCCGCTGCCCACCCAGCCGCTGCGGGCGGTGCTGGGGGAGCGCGACCTCCCGCCGGGCAGCCGGGTGCTCGACGACGCGGCGCCGACCCTGCAGCTGCGCGGGCGGGACCCGCTCTGGGCCCTGCAGGCGCTGTACCGCGACCACGGACGCCAGCACGTCTTCTTCGAGGGCGGTCCGACCGTCGCCGCCGCCTTCCTCACCGCCGGCGTCGTCGACGAGGTGATCGTCTACGTCGCGCCGATGCTGCTCGGCTCCGGCCTGAGCGCCGTGGGGACCTCGGCATCACCACCGTCACCGACGCGCTCGGGCTCGAGCTCGTCGCCACCACCGTCGTCGGGGAGGGCGCCGAGGCCAATGTCCGGCTGGTGCTCGAGCCCCGGAGGAAGGACACCTGATGTTCACCGGGATCGTCGAGGAGCTGGGCACCGTCGAGGCGGTCGAGGACCAGGGCGACGCCGTACGGATCACGATCGCCGCCGACCTGACGCTGTCCGACGCCGGACCGGGCGACTCGATCGCGGTCAACGGCGTCTGCCTCACCGTGGCCGAGCGCACCGAGCGGAGCTGGACCGCGGACGTGATGGCCGAGACGCTGGCCAAGACCAGCACCGGCCGGCTGCGCGCCGGCGACCGGGTCAACCTGGAGCGGGCGGTCACCGCGGAGAAGCGGCTCGGCGGGCACATCGTCCAGGGCCACGTCGACGGCGTCGGCGAGGTCGTCGCCCGCACGCCGAGTGAGCACTGGGAGGTCGTCGAGATCACCCTGCCCGCCGACCTCGCCCGCTACCTGGTGGACAAGGGATCGATCACCGTCGACGGCACCTCGCTGACCGTCGTGGAGGCCGGGGAATCCTCCTTCACGGTCAGCCTGATCCCGGAGACCCTGGCCCGGACCACCCTCGGGTTCCGGGCCGCCGGCGACCCGGTCAACCTCGAGGTGGACGTCCTCGCCAAGCACGTGGAGAAGCTCGTGCGCGCCTACACGCGCGCCGACAACGAGAAGCAGGAGAACTGAGCATGTCCGTCCGACTGGACCCCGTCGAGCGTGCGATCGCCGACATCGCCGCGGGCAAGGCCGTCATCGTCGTCGACGACGAGGACCGGGAGAACGAGGGCGACATCATCTTCGCCGCCTCCAAGGCGACACCGGAACTGATGGCGTTCACGATCCGGCACTCCAGCGGCGTCATCTGCGTGCCGATGCCGGGCACGATGCTGGACCGGCTCGAGATCCCGCTGATGACCCCGCACAACAAGGACGCCTACCGCACGGCGTACACGATCTCGGTGGATGCCCGCGACGGCGTCTCCACCGGCATCTCCGCGGCCGACCGGGCCCACACCGCCCGGGTGCTGGCCGACTCGGCGACCGAGCCGTGGGAGATCACCCGACCGGGGCACGTCTTCCCGCTGCGCTACCGCGAGGGCGGCGTGCTGGTGCGCCGCGGCCACACCGAGGCCGCCGTCGACCTGGCCCGGCTGGCCGGTCTCACCCCGGCCGGCGTGCTGGTCGAGGTCGTCAACGAGGACGGCACCATGAAGCGGGCCCCGGAGCTGCGGGCCTTCGCCGACGAGCACGACCTGGCGATGATCTCCATCGAGGACCTGGTCCGCTACCGCCGGCGGACCGAGGTGCACGTGGTGCGCGAGGCGGAGACCAGCCTGCCCACCAGCCACGGCGACTTCACCGCCATGGGCTACACGATCACCGTGGACGGCAGTGAGCACGTGGCCCTGGTCTACGGCGACCCGGCCGACCTGACCGACGGGACGCCGGTGCTCACCCGGGTGCACTCGGAGTGCCTGACCGGCGACGTCTTCGGCTCCAGCCGGTGCGACTGCGGACCGCAGCTCGACGAGGCGATGGACCGGATCGTCGCCGAGGGCCGTGGCGTGGTGGTCTACCTGCGCGGCCACGAGGGTCGCGGGATCGGCCTGGTCGCCAAGCTGCAGGCCTACCAGCTCCAGGACGGCGGCCGCGACACCGTGGACGCCAACCTCGACCTCGGCCTGCCCGCGGATGCTCGCCACTACGGCGCGGCCACCCAGATCCTGCGCGACCTCGGTGTCGCCGAGGTGCGGCTGCTCACCAACAACCCGGACAAGATCTCCGACCTGGAGGACTACGGGATCAAGGTCACCGAGCGGGTGCCGCTGACCCCGCGTCCCAACGGGCACAACCTGACCTACCTGCTGACCAAGCGCGACCGGATGGGTCACGACCTGCCCAACCTGGTCGCGGACGCCGAAGGAGCGAACTGAGATGGCCGGACACGGCGCCCCCGACGTCGAGCCCGTCGACTGCCACGACCTACGGGTCGCGGTCGTCGCGGCCAGCTGGCACACCGAGGTGATGGACGGCCTGCTCGACGGAGCGCACCGCGCCCTGGCCGACCACCGGGTCGTGGACCCGCTGGTGGTCCGGGTCCCCGGCACCTTCGAGCTGCCCGTCGCGGCCGCGGCGCTGGCCGACTCCCACGACGTGGTGGTGGCACTCGGTGTGGTGATCCGCGGCGGCACTCCGCACTTCGAGTACGTCTGCAGCGCGGCGACCGACGGGCTGACCCGGGTCTCGCTCGACGCCCGGGTGCCGGTGGGCTTCGGCGTGCTGACCTGCGACACCGAGCAGCAGGCGCTGGATCGTGCCGGGCTCGAGGGGTCGGCGGAGGACAAGGGCTACGAGGCCTCCGCGGCGGCGCTGCAGACCGCCCGGACCCTGCGCCGGCTCACCCGCTCGGCCTGACTAGGCTGGGCACCGTGAAGACGTTCGACGCCCTGTTCGCCGAGCTCACCGAGACGGCTCGGACCCGTCCCGAGGGATCCGGCACCGTCCGTGCCCTCGACGCGGGCGTCCATGCGATCGGGAAGAAGCTGGTCGAGGAAGCCGCCGAGTCCTGGATGGCCGCCGAGCACGAGGGCCCGGAGCGGACCGCGGAGGAGATCAGCCAGCTGCTCTACCACGCCCAGGTCCTGATGCTCGCGAGCGGACTCTCGCTCGAGGACGTCTACACCCACCTCTAGGAAGACCCCTCATGCCTGACCAGCCGCAGCTGCTCCGCGTCGCGGTGCCCAACAAGGGCGCCCTCTCGGAGGCCGCCTCGACCATCCTGCGCGAGGCGGGCTACGCCCAGCGCACCGACAGCAAGCAGCTCACCAAGATCGACCCGGACAACCAGGTCGAGTTCTTCTACCTCCGCCCCCGCGACATCGCGCTCTACGTCGGCGAGGGCACCCTCGACGTCGGCATCACCGGCCGCGACCTGCTGCTCGACTCCGGGGCGCAGGCCACCGAGACCCTGCAGCTCGGGTTCGGACGATCGACGTTCCGGTTCGCCGCGCCGGTCGGCACCATGTCCGGCGGGGCCGACCTCGCCGGCAAGCGGATCGCGACGTCGTACGACGGCATGCTGTCGACGTACCTCTCCGAGAAGGGGATCGACGCCACCGTCGTCCGGCTGGACGGCGCGGTGGAGAGCAGCATCCAGCTCGGCGTCGCCGACGTCATCGCGGACGTGGTCGAGACCGGGAGCACGCTGCGCGCCGCCGGCCTCGAGGTCTTCGGTGAGGTGATCCAGAGCTCCGAGGCGGTGCTGATCACCGGACCGGAGCGCAAGCCCGCCGGGATGGAGGTCTTCCTGCGCCGGCTGCAGGGCGTCCTGGTCGCCCGCACCTACGTGATGATGGACTACGACATCCGAGCCGAACGGGTGGAGGAGGCCGTGGCGCTGACGCCCGGCATCGAGAGCCCCACCGTGAGCCCGTTGCATCGCGAGGGGTGGGTCGCCGTGCGTTCCATGGTGCCGCGGCAGCGCGCCCAGCGGGTGATGGACGAGCTCTTCGACCTCGGCGCGCGCGGCATCCTGACCACCGATATCCACGCCTGCCGGCTGTGACGCGGCCCGAGACGAGACCATGACGGTGACCTCCGACGTGACCACACCCACCCTGCCCCGCACCTGGCGCCCGTTCGGGCCGCGGCTCGCCGCGCCGGTCTTCGCGCTGTTCCTGGTCGGCGCCTTCGCCTGGCTGTGGCTCAGCTTCGACCAGCAGACCCGGGACGCGATCAACGTGATCGAGCGCGGGACCGTGATCGCGATCGTCGGCGTCGGCGTGGCGCTGCTCTACGCGATGGCCCGCTCCCGGGTCACGGTGACGGAGGACGGGATCACCCTCGTCAACGGCTACCGGCGCCGTGACTTCGCCTGGGCGGAGATCGAGAAGGTGCGGATGCCGCTCGGGGCGCCGTGGCCGAACCTGGACCTGGCCGACGGCCGCACCATCCCCATGCTGGGGATCCAGGGCTCCGACGGAGGCCGGGCCAAGACGGCGGTGCGCGAGGTCAAGGCCCTCGTCGCCGCCCACCGACCCTGACGGCTCAGCGACGGGCGAGCGCGGTGCCGGTCGAGGTGTCGTAGCGCAGTCCTGCGCGCTCCCGGGCGCGGTGCACCCGGTGGTGGGCGGCCTCGTCGTCCGCCCAGGTCGCCCAGTGCCCGCGCAGCACCTCGCCGTCGCGGTCGATCCACCGGTCGCGCCGGACGGTGCGCTCGGCCTCGACCCAGACGGTCAGGCTGACCAGGTCGGCGATCTCGTTGGCGCAGGAGCCGACGCCCTCCAGGACCAGCAGCGCGACCGGATCGACCCGGTGCTCCTCGGCCCACTCGCCGGTCAGCCAGTCCCAGCGCCGCCACCGTCCCGGACGTCCCGCCGCGAGCGGCCGGAGGAGACGGTCCAGCGTGACGCCGAGGCCCGGCAGCCCCGACCAACCGTGCAGCATGTCGTCGGTGGCGAACACCAGCGCATCGGGGCGCAGCCGGCCCACGGCTGTGGCCAGCGTCGACTTGCCGGCACCGGCCAGGCCGTCGATGCAGACCAGGCGGGTCCCGCCCAGTCGGGGCTCGGCCTCCTCGGCCGCGGCGACGATCCGTGCGGCCGCGCCCGGAGGCTCAGAAGGCAACGCCGTGCCCGCGATAGCTCGGCACGTGGTCCACGAACCCGTCGCCCTGGAGCAGGTGGACGGTGGTGCCGTGCTCGAACGGCTCACCGGACTTGGCGTGCCGGAACCAGACCAGGTCGCCGACGGACATCCCGCCGGTGCCGCTCCCGGTCAGCGGCGTCTGCACCTCACCGGCGCCCTCCAGACCGGTGAGGGCGAGACCCGCCGGCGCCCACGGGGTCGGAGCGCGGTCGGCCCCGGTCGGCCCCGAGGCGATCAGGCCGCCGCCGTGCACCGTGACGATCCCCGGCGCCGGCACCCGGGTGACCCGTAGTCCGAAGAACGCGGCCGGCAGCGGCTCGAAGCTGCGGTAGTGGTCGAAGAGCGTCGGCACCAGGAGCCCGGAGCCGGCAGTCACCTCGGTCACCACGGGGTCGGCGGCCGAGGACTCGATCGAGCCCGAGCCGCCGGCGTTGAAGAAGGCGTCCTCGGGCAGGTAGGGGCGCAGCGCGTCGAGGATCGCGGCACGTCGTACCAGCAGCTGCTCGACCGACTTCTCCTTGATCTTGCGCACCACCAGCGACTTGGCCCGCGCGGTGGGAACGTCGTCGGGCACGCCTGCGACCTGCCCTTCGTAGGTCATCACCCCGACCAGGCGGAATCCCTTGCGCCGATCCACCTCGCGCGCCAGAGCGGCGACCGAGCCCACGTCGAAGAGCGGCGAGCGCTTGGGCCCGACCGCCTGGCCGCCCCAGCGCAGGCCCGCGTCGATGTCGATGGCCACCTTGATCGGCACCGCGGTCGAGGAGCGCAGCGCGGAGATCACGTCGAGGTGGGCGACGTCGTCGATCATCACCGTGATCCGCGACGCCGCGCGCGGGGAGGCGACGAGGGCGCTCAGGGCACGCTCGTCGACGCTCGGGTAGGCGACCACCAGGTCGTCGTTGACGTCGTGCTCCTCCAGCCACAGGGCCTCGGCCAGGGTGTAGCAGAGCACGCCGGCGAACCCGGGTCGCTCCAGCGCGCGGCGGATCAGCGCCGGCACCCGCAGTGACTTGGACGCGACCCGGATCGGGGTGTCGCCGGCACGCCGGACCAGGTCGGCGGCGTTGGTGTCGAAGGCGTCCAGGTCGACGACGAAGATCGGGGTGCCCAGCGGTTCGCGCTCGGCCCGGACGGCCCCGTTGAGTCGTTGGGCGAGACGGTTGCGAGCGACGTGGTCGCCGGGCTTCGGGTGCAGCACCCGGTCATGGTTCCACGGATGCGATGATCGGGACGTGAACGAACCGCGGGTGGATGGTCGGCGCCTCCAGGGATCGGAGTACGTCGGGGACGACGGCTCCGCCGATCCGGGCCTGGTGCGGGCGCTCCACGGCCACGCCGCCGGTACGACGCACTACCCGGTCGCGCTGGCCGCGCTGGCCCCCGCCCGGGTGCTGGTCCCGGTGGTCGCGGTCCTCGGCGAGGTCGAGTACGACGACGCCGGGCTGGCCCGGGACAAGAGCAGCGACATGGCCGCGGTGCTGCTGACCGGGGCCGACGGTCGCCGGGCGCTGCTCGCCTTCACCTCCACCGAGAGCCTCGCCGCCTGGGACCCGCAGGCGCGTCCGGTGCCGGTGGCCGCCCACCTGGCGGCCGCGACCGCGGTCCAGGAGGGCGCGGCGGCCTTGGTCGTCGACGTCGCCGGACCCGCGACGTTCGTGCTGGAGGGGGAGGACCTGCACCGGGTGGCGGCCGGCTGGCGACCGGTCCGGCTCTCCGACGGTGGCTGGGGCTGGCTGGGACAGGACCCCGCCGCGGGCGACGGCGTCGACGACGATTCGGCCGAGCGGGAACAAACCCGCTAGAGTGTGGTGTTGACCGATGCGTCGATCCACGGGAGTGGAGCGACACATCCACAAGCGGGGTTCAGACGAGACGTCGACTCCCACCCGCATCGACCGCCAGCACCACAGGTCGTCGGGTCCGGTCCCTGACGACACAGGACGTGCGTGGCACTCACGCACAGAAGGTGTCACGACTGGCCTCCGCTTGCACAGCGGGGGCCTTCTCGCTTTTCCACCGCCGCGTGGTGGAGCTGGAGGCTTCTGACCGAACGAGTTGGGAGGACACATCAGCACCGAGCTGCGCATCAACGACCGGATCCGGGTACCCGAGGTCCGGCTCGTGGGACCCAACGGCGAGACCGTCGGCATCGTCCCCACCGACCAGGCGCTCAAGCTGGCCACCGAGGCCGACCTGGACCTGGTCGAGGTGGCCCCGATGGCACGCCCGCCCGTCTGCAAGCTCATGGACTACGGGAAGTTCAAGTACGAGAACGCCCAGAAGGCCCGTGAAGCACGACGGAACCAGACCAACGTCATCATCAAGGAGATGAAGCTCCGGCCGAAGATCGACCAGCACGACTACGAGACCAAGAAGGGTCACGTCGTGCGGTTCCTCAAGGCCGGTGACAAGGTCAAGATCACGATCATGTTCCGTGGTCGCGAGCAGCACCGCCCCGAGCTCGGGTTCCGGCTGCTGCAGCGGCTCGCCGAGGACGTCGAGGACCTCGGGTTCGTGGAGTCGAACCCGAAGCAGGACGGCCGCAACATGGTCATGGTCCTCGGTCCGCACAAGAAGAAGTCCGAGGCCAAGGCCGAGGTGAAGGCTGCGAAGGAGTCGGCCGCCGAGGCGCGCGCCGCCGAGCAGGCGGAGGAGCGCGCAGAGCGCACCGCCACGCAGCCGTCGGGTCAGAAGAAGGCCAAGCGGGCCAACGAGGCCCTCGACCCCGACATCGACCTGTAAGAGAAACCCGCGGTCCCGGTGGCGCGTCGCGCCACCGGGAAGCGAGACGAGAGAGAAGTTTCAGATGCCGAAGAACAAGACCCACTCCGGTGCCAGCAAGCGCTTCCGCGTGACCGGTTCCGGCAAGATCCTCCGGGAGAAGGCCGGCAAGCGCCACAACCTGGAGAAGAAGGCCTCGAAGGTGACCCGGCGGATGTCCGGCACCACCGAGGTGGCCAAGAACGACGTCCCCCGCGCGAAGAAGATGCTCGGTCGCTGACGCGTCCTGCACCACATTCGGCATCGAGTTTCGAGGAGTAAGAAATGGCACGCGTCAAGCGCGCAGTGAACGCTGCGAAGAAGCGTCGGACCACCCTGGACCGGGCGAGCGGCTACCGCGGACAGCGGTCGCGCCTCTACCGCAAGGCCAAGGAGCAGGTCACCCACTCGCTGGTCTACAGCTACAACGACCGGCGCAAGAACAAGGGCAACTTCCGCCGCCTGTGGATCCAGCGGATCAACGCGGCCGCCCGCGCCGAGGGGATGACCTACAACCGCTTCATCCAGGGCCTGAACCTGGCCGGCGTCGAGGTCGACCGGAAGATCCTGGCCGACCTGGCCGTCAACGAGCCGGCCGCCTTCTCGGCCCTGGTCGCCCAGGCCAAGGCCGCGCTGCCCGAGGACGTCAACGCGCCCAAGGCCAACGCCTGAGCCACGTGACGACCCCTCTGACCGCGGGCAACGCCCGCGTCAAGGAAGCACGCAAGTTGAGCCGCCGCTCGGTCCGCGCCGAGCGGCGGCTCTTCCTCGTCGACGGCCCGAAGGCGGTCGGGGCGGCGCTCGCCGCCGGCGCCGGGGTGCGCGAGGTCTTCGCCACCCCCACCGCCACGGATCGGTACGACGACCTGGCCGCCGCCGCACGCCGGTCCGGTGCCGCCTGGACCCTCGTCGACGACCGCGCCCTGGCTTCGCTCAGCGACGCGGTCACGCCGCCCGGCGTGGTGGGTGTCTGCGACCTGGTCGACGTCCCGCTGGAGTCCGTGCTCTCCGACGCCGGTCCGTCCGGGGCGTCGACCGTGGTGATCTGCGCCGACGTCCGCGACCCGGGCAACGCAGGCACCATCATCCGTACCGCGGACGCGGCCGGCGCCGCCGCCGTCGTGCTGGCCGGTCACAGCGTCGACCCGCACAACGCGAAGACCGTGCGCGCCACGGTCGGATCGCTCTTCCACCTGCCGGTCGCGCTCACCGCCGACGTGGCTGGCGCGGTGGCCGCCGCCCAGGCGGCCGGACTGCTGGTGCTCGCCGCCGACGGAGCGGGGGAGACCGACCTGTTCGACGCCGACCCACTGCTCGGCGGCCGGGTCGCCTGGCTCTTCGGCAACGAGGCGTGGGGCCTGCCGGCCGAGCTGGCCGAGCTCGCCGACCACCGGGTCCGGATCCCGATCCGGGGAGCGGCCGAGAGTCTCAACCTCGCCACGGCCGCCGCCGTCTGCCTCTTCGCCGGCGCACGCGCCCAACGACCCTGACCTCCCGCCCGGCGAGTGGCGCGCCACTAGCATCGGCGAGCATGGAGGCCGACCCGATCGAGCTGCTGCCCGACGGCGCCGTGGTGGCCGGGGCCGACGGCCGGGTGCTGGCCTGCAACGCGGTGGCCCGCCGGATGCTCGGCATCGCACCCGACGCCGCTGCGGTCGGCCGGTCGCTCCCGGACGTCCTCGCCCTGGTCGACCAGGACGGACGGACCTGGTCCGAGGTCAATCGTCCGTTCGCGGGGCTCGGCGCGCGCACCGGGATCCCCGAGCAGCCGTGGTGGCTGCCCGACGGCACCGAGGTGCTGGTGGCTGCCCGGATCCACCGCGCCGACCGGCACCAGCCGCCGGAGCGGGTCGCGGTCAGCCTGCGCTCGGGCAGGGGTCGCGCCCGTCTGGACCGGGAGCGGTCCGACCTGGTGGCCACGGTGGCCCACGAGCTGCGCTCACCGCTGACCGGGCTGAAGGGCTTCGTCGGGGCGCTGCTGCACCGCTGGGACGAGCTGGACGACCCGCAGCGCCAGCTGATGTTGACCACGGTCAGTGCGGACGCGGACCGGCTCAGCCGGCTGATCACCGAGCTCCTCGACGTCGCCCGGATCGACACCGGCCGACTGCAGCTGCACCGGCGCCCGACGGACGTGGTCCGGCTCGCCGAGCGGGTCGTGGACTCGGTCCAGGTCTCCACGGCGCGCCGCATCGAGCTCGCCGCGCAGGGGCGTCCGATCCTCGACGCGGATCCGGACAAGGTGCTCCAGGTGCTCACCAACCTCGTCGAGAACGGGGTGCGGCACGGTGAGGGCGCGGTGCGGGTGACGGTCTCACCGGCGGACGGACACAGCGCGCTGATCGTGGTGACCGACGAAGGCGAGGGGATCCCGGCCGAGCTGCGCGCCCGCGCGTTCACGAAGTTCTGGACCGGTGGCGGCGGCGGTGGGTCCGGGCTCGGGCTCTACATCGTCAACGGTCTGGCCCGCGCGCACGGCGGGAGCGTGGCGATCGCGGACGCACCGGCGGGCGGCGCCGAGGTCCGGGTCACCTGGCCGCTCGTCTCGGCCGACTCCGGATCCCCAGCAGGGTGAAGACCAGGGCGCCGGCGGCGACCAGGCAGAGGAGCAGCAGTCCGATGGTGTAGCTGTGCTCGGCCTCGTTGTAGGTGGCTCCCATCACCAAGGGCGGGAAGAAGCCGCCGAGCCCGCCGGCCGCACCCACGATGCCCGTCACCGCGCCGACCCGCTCTGGCGGCGACAGTTGTGCCACCCAGGTGAAGACGGCACCAGTGCCGATCCCGAGGAAGCCGGCCATCAGCACGAAGGAGAGCCCGGCCGGGATCTCCGTCGGCGGCTGGAAGGTGAGCACCACCGCCATCACCGCAGCCCCGGCGAAGGCGACCGCGGCGACCACGCGCGGACCCACCTTGTCGGCGAGGACCCCGCCGATCGGGCGGCAGACGACGGCCGCGATCGCGAAGCCCGAGGTGCGGGTCCCGGCCTCGGTGAGCCCGAAGTCGTAGACGTCCTTGAGGTAGGTCGGCAGATAGGTCGAGAAGGCGACGAAGCCGCCGAAGGCGACCGCGTAGAGGAAGGACATCTGCCAGGTCACCGGCAGTCGGGCGGCAGCCGCGAGCTTCGGCACCACCGGGTCGTTGTTGGGCGACCAGGCCGGTGAGTCGGTCATCGCCACCCGGACCAGACCCGCCGTGGCGACCAGCGCGACGGCGACGAGCACGTGGGTCGTCGTGTAGCCCCACCAGTCCACCATCCGCGGCGTGAAGAAGGCCGACAACGCCGTACCGCCCATGCCGGCACCGAACACGCCGGTGGCGAAGCCTCGTCGGTCCTTGGTGAACCAGGCGTTCGCGAACGGGATGCCGACCGCGAACGTGGTGCCGGCGATGCCGAGGAAGAAGCCGAAGAGCAGCAGCAACGGGAACGATTCCATGTTGCCGGCGACCGCGACCAGGACGACGAACGGAGCGGAGGCCACCAGTAGGATCGGGAACATCACCCGGCCGCCGTAGCGGTCGGTGAGGGCGCCGGTGACGATCCGGCCGACCGAGCCGACGATCACCGGGACCGCCACCAGCACGGACTTCTCGGTGGAGGAGAGGTCCAGGATCTCGGTGTAGCGGACGCCGAGCGGGGCGATCATGTTCCAGGCCCAGAAGCTGATCGCGAAGGCCCACGTCGCCAGCAGCAGGTTCTTCGTCTGGCCGGTCAGGTCCACGGCGGTGGTGGTGGGTGTCGTCACGATCGCCTCACTTGTTGCGGTCTCGGGTCCCCACCGGCGTCCACCCCGGCCGCGGGGACCGGGCCCCGGTGCCGGCCGGGAGGTCCCGGCTGCGATAGACGATGTAGGGGCGGAACAGGTAGTGCAGCGGAGCGGTGAAGGCGTGGACCAGTCGGGTGAACGGCCACACGGTGAACAGCAGCAGCGCCACCAGCACGTGCAGGTGGAACTGGATCGGCGCCGCCGCCATCGCGTCGATGTCGGGTTGGAGCACGAAGAGCGAGCGGAACCACGGCGAGACCGTCTCGCGGTAGTCATGGGCGTCATGTCCGGCCCCGACCGCGACCAGCGTGGTCCACAGTCCCAGTACCAGCGCGCCCACCAGCAGCACGTACATCGCCTTGTCGTTGGTGGTGGTGGCCATGAAGACCGGTCCGGTGGTACGCCGTCGGTAGATCAGGATGGCCAGGCCCGACAGCGTCGCGACACCGGCGATGGTGCCGAAGAAGAGCGCGTTGAAGTGGTACAGGTCCTCGCTCACGCCGAGTGCCTCGGTCCACGACTTGGGGATCACAAGTCCGCCGATGTGGCCGATCACCACGATCAGGATGCCGAAGTGGAACAGCGGCGAGCCGATCCGCAGCAAGCGGGACTCGTAGAGCTGCGAGGAGCGGGTGGTCCACCCGAACCGGTCGTAGCGGTAGCGCCAGATCGTCCCCGTCACCAGGACCACCACCGACAGGTAGGGCAGCACACCCCACAGCACCACGTCCATCAGCGCACCTCCGCCGGCCGCAGCGTCGGGTAGGGGAGCGGCTCCAGCCCGACGGTCTCGCTGGGCGGCCCGGTCCGGGCCAGGGCCATCGCACTGGCGCGGTCCTGCGGCGATGCCCCGGGGAGGGTGGCGCAGACGGCGGACAGCACGGCGGCGTACGGCGACGAGCGCTCGACCAGCGCGATCCGGATCAGCTCGAGACTGGCCCGGTAGTCCTGCAGCAGCTCCCGTCCGTCCCGGGGATCGGCGAGTGCGGCGTACTCCAGCACCATCGGGAGGTAGTCGGGCAGCTCGCCGTGGGTGTCGACCAGCATGCCCGCCGCGCGGTACCGCTGCTTGAATGCGGCCAGCGTCTCGCCGCGGCGTCGGGTGTCGCCGTCGGTCCAGTAGGAGAGGTAGAGGGCCTGCTTGCTGCTCATGTCGAAGACCTCCACGTAGTCGCGGACCAGCCGTTCCGGTGCGCTGCCCGCCAGGTGGTCGACGAACCCGAGCAGCGCCTGCACGGCAGGGGAGGCGGGCTGCTCGGTGAGCGCGTGGTGCAGCACCGGCAGGCGCGCGAGCAGGTCGGGGTCCGGGTAGCCGAGGCACCAGGCGGCCACCTGGTGCACCACCCGCGTCGTCTCCCCGCCGATCCCGCCGGCCCCGGTGGACCGGGCACTGCGCCGGCGGCTCACGAGCGTCGCTCCGGGAAGAGACCGTCGGGCCGTCCGTTACCGTCCCAGTTCAGCAGGTTGACCCGGCCGCGCAGGCTCTCCTCGGACGCCGCATCGCCGCTGGTCTGACGCTGCCGCAACGCGTGGAAGGTCTCCACCGCGACTGGTGCCGGGCGCCCGCTGGCCTCGCCGAGTGGCCCGCTGGCGTACATGCCCGGCCCTTCGTCGTAGTCGAGGGAGCAGCCCATCTCCTCGAGGTCGTGGGCCTGCTCCACGTGTGCCGTCGGGATCACGTACCGCTCCTCGTACTTCGCGATCGCCATCAGCCGGTACATCTCGTAGAGCTCCTCCCCCGACATGCCGACGGACTCCGGGATGGAGTCGTCCGGATCGCGGCCCAGGGTGATGTCGCGCAGGTAGGCGCGCATGGCGGCGAGCTTGCGCAGCACCCCGTCGACGACCGCCGTGTCGCCGGCGGTGAACAGTTCGGCCAGGTACTCCACCGGAATCCGGAGCGCCTCGATCGCTCCGAACAGGGTCGCGCTGGACTCGGCGTCGTGACCCTGCTCGGTGAGCAGGTCGATCACCGGCGACAGCGGCGGGACGTACCAGACCATCGGCATCGTGCGGTACTCCGGATGCAGCGGCAGGGCGACCCGGTACTTCTTCGCCAGCGCGTAGACCGGTGAGCGCCGGGCCGCGTCCAGCCAGTCCTCGGGGATTCCCTGCTCGCGCGCCGCCCGGAGCACCTCGGGATCCTCGGGGTCCAGCAGCAGGTCCATCTGCGCCTGGTACAGCTGCTCCTCCGGGACGCTCGCGGCCGCGGTCACGGCGTCTGCGTCGTAGAGGAAGAGCCCCAGATAGCGCAGCCGGCCGACGCAGGTCTCCGAGCAGACCGTCGGCAGGCCCACCTCCACCCGGGGGTAGCAGAAGGTGCACTTCTCGGCCTTGCCGGACTTGTGGTTGAAGTAGATCTTCTTGTACGGGCAACCGGTGATGCACTGCCGCCAGCCGCGACAGCGGTCCTGGTCGACCAGGACGATCCCGTCCTCGCTGCGCTTGTAGATGGCGCCGGAGGGGCACGAGGCCATGCACGAAGGGTTCAGGCAGTGCTCGCAGATCCGCGGCAGGTAGAACATGAAGGTCTGTTCGAACTCGAACTTGATCTTCTCGTTCGACTGCGCCCGCAGCCGCTCCACGATCGGGTCGTTCGGACCGTGCTCGGGGCCGCCGCCGAGGTTGTCGTCCCAGTTCGCCGACCAGGTCACCTTGGTGTCCTCGCCGGTGATCAGCGACTTCGGTCGGGCCACCGGGAAGTCGTCGCCCAGCGGTGCGTCGATCAGCGTCGAGTAGTCGTAGGTCCAGGGCTCGTAGTAGTCCTTGATCTCCGGCTGCACCGGCGAGGAGAAGATGGTCAGCAGCTTCTTGAGCCGTCCCCCCGCCTTGAGCCGGAGCCGTCCCCGACCGTCGAGGGTCCAGCCCCCGCGCCACCTCTCCTGGTCCTCGTGGCGTCGTGGATACCCGAGTCCCGGGCGGGTCTCGACGTTGTTGAACCACACGTACTCGGTGCCGGCCCGGTTGGTCCACGCCTGCTTGCAGGTCACCGAGCACGTGTGGCACCCGATGCACTTGTCCAGGTTCATCACCATGCCCATCTGGGCCATCACGCGCATCAGTAGGTCACCTCCTGCGACCGCTTGCGGATCGTCGCGACGATGTCGCGCTGGTTGCCGGTGGGTCCGAGGTAGTTGAACGCGTAGGACAGTTGCGCGTAGCCGCCGATCAGGTGCGTCGGCTTCACCAGCACCCGGGTGACGCTGTTGTGGATGCCGCCGCGCCGTCCCGTCGCCTCCGACTTGGGTACGTCGATGGTGCGCTCCTGGGCGTGGTGCACGAAGGTCACGCCCTGCGGGATCCGGTGGCTCACGATGGCGCGCGCCACGAAGACGCCGTTCGCGTTGGTGCACTCGATCCAGTCGTTGTCGCGCACCGAGATCGCGGCGGCGTCGGCCGGGCTCAGCCAGGCCGAGGTGCCGCCCCGGGAGAGGGAGAGCATGAACAGGTTGTCCTGGTACTCGGAGTGGATCGACCACTTCGAGTGCGGGGTCAGGTAGCGGACGGTGATCTCGGCGGCGCCGTCGGAGCCCAGCCTGGGCTCACCGAAGAGCCGGTTCATGTCCAGCGGTGGTCGATAGATCGGCAGCGACTCGCCCAGGTCGCGCATCCAGTCGTGGTCGAGGAAGAAGTGCATCCGTCCGGACAGCGTGTGGAACGGCTTGAGCCGTTCGATGTTCACGGTGAACGGTGCGTAGCGGCGTCCGCCGGTCTCCGAGCCGGACCACTCCGGGGAGGTGATCACCGGCACCGGCGCGGCCTGGGTCTGGGCGAACGTGATCCGTTTCTCCGTCGATCCCTCGGCCAGGTCGGCCAGTGGCTTGCCGACCCGGCGCTCAAGGGTGCGGAAGCCCTGGGCGGCCAGCTCGCCGTTGGTGGTGCCGGAGAGGGTCAGGATCGCCTCCGCGAGCTTGGCGTCGGTGTCGATGGCGGGTCGCCCGGCCCCGGCGCCGGAGTCCATCACTCCGCCCGACCCGGCCAGGATCTCGAGCGCCTCGCCCAGGTCGAAGGTGACGTTCTTGACGCCGAAGCCGAGTCGGTCCGCCAACGGCCCGATGGTGGCCAGCTTGTCCGCGATGGCGGTGTAGTCGCGCTCCACCACCTGCAGCACCGGCATCGTCCTGCCCGGCACCGGATCGACGTCGCCGCGTCTCCAGTCCAGCACCACGCCTCCGGGTTGCGCGGTCTCGCCCGGGGTGTCGTGCTGCAGCGGCACCGCGACGATGTCCTTGCGCACGCCGAGGTGGTCGCGCGCCAGCTCCGAGACCCGACGCGCGAAGAGGTGGAACATCTCGAAGTCGGTGCGTGCCTCCCACGGCGGGTCGATCGCCGGGGTGAACGCGTGCACGTAGGGGTGCATGTCCGTGGAGGACAGGTCGTGCTTCTCGTACCAGGTGGCCGCCGGCAGCACCACGTCGGAGAGCAGGGTGGTCGAGGTCATCCGGAAGTCGGCGGAGACCAGCAGGTCGAGCTTGCCCTCCGGAGCCTCCTCGCGCCAGGCGACGTCGCGTGGCCGGACGTCCGGCGCGCCGTCCTCGGCGCGGGCATTGGTGTGGGTGCCGAGGAGGTGCTTGAGGAAGTACTCGTTGCCCTTCGCCGAGGAGCCGAAGAGGTTCGACCGCCACAGGGTCAGGGTGCGCGGCCAGTTCTCCGGCGCGTCGACGTCCTCGATGGCGAACTTCAGGCTGCCGTCCTTCAAGCGCTGCACCACGTACTCGTTGACGTCCCCGGCCTCGCCGGCCGCGACGGCGGCCTCCGCCTCGTCGGCCAGGTCGAGCGGGTTGCGGTCGAACTGCGGGTAGAACGGCATCCACCCCAGCCGATTCGACTGCGCGATGGTGTCGGCGGTGTGCATCCCGGCCAGGTGTCCCTCGGCGAGTGGCGAGGCCAGTGCGTCCGCGCGGTAGCCGTCGGTGCGCCACTGGTCGGTGTGCATGTACCAGTAGGCGGTGCCGATCATGGTCCGCGGCGGTCGGCTCCAGTCCAGGTTGTTGGCCAGCGAGATCCACCCGGTGATCGGCCGGCACTTCTCCTGGCCGACGTAGTGCGCCCAACCGCCGCCGTTGCGGCCCATGCTCCCGGTCAGCAGCAGCAGCGAGAGGATCGACCGGTACGTCGCGTCCGCGTGGAACCACTGGCACACGCCGGCCCCGAGGATGATCATCGACCGGCCGCCGGACTCCTCGGAGTTGCGGGCGAACTCCCGTGCGATCCGCACGCACTGCTCGGCGGGGACCGAGGTCACCTCCGCCTGCCAGGCGGGTGTGTACGGCGCCGACGCGTCGTCGTACCCGGTCGGCCAGTCGCCGGGGAGGTCGGGGCGCCCGACGCCGTGCTGGGCGAGCATCAGGTCGAAGACCGTGGTGACCAGACGGCCCCCGACCCGGGTGACGGGCACGCCGCGGCGCAGCACCTCCCCGTCCCCGATGGGACCCGCATAGGAGGGCAGCAGGACCTCGGCGGCCTCGGGCTCGACCTTGGCGTCGCGCAGCGACAGTGCCGGCACCACGCCCTCCAGGTCCAGGTTCCACCGTCCCTCGCCCGACGGGGCGTACCGGAACCCCATCGAGCCGTTCGGCACCACCGGCGCTCCGCTCGCGGCGTCGAGGAGGACCGTCTTCCAGGCCGCCTCGGCCGCCTCGTCGCCGAGGTCCCGGGCGGTGAGGAACTTGCCGGGCACCAGACCGCCGTGCTCCTGGTTGCGGTCGAGGGTGATCAGGAAGGGCAGGTCGGTGTACTGGCGCACGTACTCGATGAAGAACGGCACCCGCCGCTGGACGAAGCACTCGGTGAGGATCACGTGGGTCATCGCCATCGCCAGTGCCGCGTCGGTGCCGGCCTGGGCCGGGATCCACTCGTCGGCGAACTTCGTGTTGTCCGCGTAGTCCGGGCTGACCGTGACCACCTTGGTCCCGCGGTAGCGGACCTCGGCCATCCAGTGCGCGTCCGGGGTCCGGGTGACCGGCACGTTCGACCCCCACATCATCAGGTACGTCGCGTCCCACCAGTCCCCGGACTCGGGGACGTCGGTCTGGTCGCCGAAGACCTGCGGGCTGGCCACCGGGAGGTCGGCGTACCAGTCGTAGAACGACGTCATCGCTCCACCGAGCAGATGGGTGAATCGCGCACCGACCGCATGCGAGACCATCGACATCGCAGGGATCGGGCTGAACGTGGCGATCCGGTCCGGCCCGTGCGTCCTGATCGTGTGCACCTGCGCCGCGGCGACGATGTCGACCGCCTCGGACCAGCTGATCCGGACCAGCCCGCCCTTGCCGCGGGCCCGCTGGTAGCGCCGTCGCCGCTCGGGGTCGGCCTGGATGTCCGCCCAGGCGAGGACCGGGTCGCCGCCGACGCGTTCGCGGGCCTCGCGGAACATCTCCACGAGCACGCCGCGGGCGTAGGGGAAGCGCACCCGGGTGGGGGAGTAGGTGTACCAGGAGAAGGCAGCCCCGCGCGGGCAGCCGCGGGGCTCGTACTCGGGACGGTCGGGGCCGACCGAGGGATAGTCGGTCTGCTGGGTCTCCCAGGTGATCACGCCGTCCTTCACGTACACCTTCCACGAGCACGATCCGGTGCAGTTCACGCCGTGCGTGGAGCGCACCACCTTGTCGTGGCTCCACCGGTCCCGGTAGAAGACGTCCCCGGCGCGCCCGCCCTCCCGGAAGACCGCCCGGCCGTCGTCGGTGCCGTCCCACCGCGTGAAGAACCGGCCCGCCTTCAGCAGCAGGTCGGATGCGGTCGAGTCGATCCGTGGGTGCTGGTCGTCCTGCGAACGTGACACGGTGCCGCCCATCCCCGGCCGGGGTGTCGCGCAGTGACCGTCCGGCCGACTCCAGTGACTGTGGTGCGGATCACTATTGCCACTCGCGCCGCGCGCTGGCAAGGACTTCCGGCCCTGGCGCGACGCGGTGCGGCTAGGATGTGGGCGTGGCGAAGCGCATCCGGCGATTTCTGAGCCCCGGACCGGTCGGCGGTCCGGGGGCGCGGCGCGCGGCCTGATCCGCGCCCCACTTCCGGGCGTCACCGGGTCCGGGGAGGACACCACCCCCACCCACTCCTAGAATCTGCGGCGTCCTGATCTGCCGCTTGGAAAGGGAGCCATGTCCGGCCCCAACACCGATTACGACCCGTCGAGGTCACCCCGCTGCAGGCCGCCGAGGTCGAGCGGATGCGTGAAGAGGCGCTCGCGGCGATCGCGGCCGCCGCCGACCTCGAGCAGCTCAAGCAGGCCCGGCTCGACCACGCCGGCGACCGGTCGCCCCTGGCGCTGGCGAACCGGGAGATCGGTGCCCTGCCGCCGCAGGCCCGCAAGGAGGCCGGCCAGCGGGTCGGCCAGGCACGCGGGGCCGTCAGCACGGCGCTCGCCGAGCGCCAGGCCGTGCTCGAGGCCGAGCACGAGGAGCGGATGCTGGTCACCGAGACCGTCGACGTGACGCTGCCGGTCGACCGGTCGCGGGTCGGCTCGCGGCACCCGATCACGCTGCAGTCGGAGCTGATCGCCGACATCTTCGTCGCGATGGGTTGGGAGATCGCCGAGGGCCCCGTGGTCGAGGCCGAGTGGCTCAACTTCGACGCGCTCAACCTCGGGCCCGACCACCCGGCCCGGACGATGCAGGACACCTTCTGGACCGAGCCGGCCGACCACCACGTGGTGCTGCGCACCCAGACCTCGCCGGTGCAGGCGCGCACCATGCTGACCCGCAAGCCGCCGATCTACGTCGCCTGCCCCGGGCGGGTCTTCCGCACCGACGAGTACGACGCGACGCACAGCCCGATGTTCCACCAGGTGGAGGGCCTCGTGGTCGACGAGGGCATCACCATGGCGCACCTCAAGGGCTCCCTGGACCACCTCGCGGCCCGGCTCTTCGGCGACGGCATCGACACCCGGTTCCGTCCCTCCTACTTCCCGTTCACCGAGCCGTCGGCCGAGGTCGACGTACGGTGCTTCGTCTGCCGGGGCGAGGACAGCGACGCCTGCCGCACCTGCAAGGGCGAGGGCTGGATCGAGTGGGGCGGCTGCGGCGTGGTGAACCCCGCGTCCTGGTCGCCTGCGGCGTGGACCCCGAGGTCCACTCAGGGTTCGCGTTCGGGATGGGCATCGACCGGTCCTTCATGTTCCGGCACAACCTGGGCGACCTGCGACCGCTGTTCGAGGGCGACGCACGCTTCTCGTCCGCCTTCGGCACCGAGATCTGAGGAGAGAGATGAAGGCCCCGCTGTCCTGGATCAAGGAGTACGTCGACGTCCCCGCCGACGTGACCACCGACGAGCTGACCCGTCGGCTCACGCTCACCGGCCTCAAGCTCGAGGGCATCGACAGCCCCGGCGCCCAGATCACCGGTCCGCTGGTGATCGGCCGGGTGCTCACCAAGGAGCCCGAGCCGCAGAAGAACGGCAAGACGATCAACTGGTGCACGGTCGACGTCGGCGACGCCAACGGCACTGGTGAGCCGCAGGGCATCGTCTGCGGTGCCCACAACTTCGAGGTCGACGACCTGGTCGTGGTGGTGCTCCCCGGCGGCGTGCTGCCCGGCGGGTTCGAGATCTCGGCCCGCAAGACCTACGGCCACGTCTCCGCCGGGATGATCTGCTCCTCCCGCGAGCTGGGTCTGGGGAGGACCACGACGGCATCGTCGTGCTGCCCGCCGACGCCGGCGCGCCGGGCGAGGACGTCCGCGCGGTGCTGGGGCTGGACGAGGAGATCATCGAGTTCGAGATCAACCCCGACCGTGCGTACGCGCTGTCGCTGCGCGGCATCGCCCGCGAGGTCCTGGTCTCGGTGGAGGGCGCCACGAACTTCCGCGACCCTGCGCTGCGGGACACCCCGGCGGCCGACGACCACGGCCACCCGGTCGTGCTGGAGGACCCCACCGGGTGTCCGGTCTTCGTGGCCCGCACCGTCAGCGGCTTCGACCCGACGGCGGCCACCCCGACTTCATCGTGCAGCGGATCACCGCGGCCGGCATGCGACCGATCTCGCTCGCCGTCGACGTCACCAACTACGTGATGCTCGAGACGGGCCGGCCGATCCACGGCTACGACCTGGACAAGCTCCAGGGTCCGATCGTGGTCCGGCGGGCCCGTGACGGGGAGCGGCTGACCACCCTGGACGGCACGGAGCGGACCCTGACCGGCGAGGACCTCGTGGTCACCGACGACTCCGGGATCATCGGTCTCGGCGGCGTGATGGGCGGCGAGACGACCGAGATGTCGGAGACGACCACCCGGATCCTGGTCGAGTCGGCCCACTGGGACGCGGTCGCTATGTTCCGCACCGGCAAGCGGCACCGGATCACCTCCGAGGCCGGCCGGCGCAACGAGCGGGGCGTCGACCCCACCATCTGTGCGGCCGCCGCGGACCGGGTCGTCGAGCTGCTCACCACCTACGGCGGCGGCACCGCCGACCCGGGGGTCACCGAGGTCGGTGCCGCGCCGGCCCCGGCCTCGATCCGGGTGGCGGCCGACCGCGCTGCTCGGGTGGCCGGCCTCGACATCGCCGAGGAACGCGTGGTGAAGACGCTCCAGGCGGTCGGCTGCACCGTGACCGGCGCCGGCACCGGGACGCTCGAGGTCGTCCCGCCGCCGTGGCGGCCCGACCTGACCGACCCTCAGGACACCACCGAGGAGGTCATCCGGCTGGTCGGCTACGACACGATCCCCTCGGTGCTGCCCGCGGCGCCCGCGGGACGCGGCCTGACCCGGGAGCAGCAGCTGCGCCGGCGAATCGGCCGGACCGCGGCCGCGGTCGGGTACGTCGAGGTCGTCTCGTTCCCGTTCGTCGGCGAGGCGGACCTGGACGCGCTGGGTCTCCCGGCGGACGACGCCCGCCGCACCACCCTGCGGCTGTCCAACCCGCTCAGCAGCGAGGCGCCCTCGATGACGACGACGCTGCTGCCCGGGCTGCTCCGCTCCGCCGCCCGCAACGTCGGGCACGGCAGCGGCTCGGTCGCGCTCTTCGAGGCCGCGACCGTCACCCTCCCCGGGAGCGGGGAGGCCGCTCCGATCCTGCCGGTCGACCGGCGGCCCACCGAGGCCGAGTTCGCCGCCCTGACCGGGGCACTGCCCGACCAGCCGCTGCACCTGGGCCTGGTCGCCACCGGCGAGGCCGAGGCCGCCGGGTGGTGGGGCGCCGGACGGCCGGTGGCGTGGTCCGACGCGGTGCACGCCGTCCGGAGCGTCGCGGACGCGCTGGGCGTGGACCTCACCGTCGAGGCGGCCGCCGTCGCTCCGTGGCACCCGGGTCGGTGTGCAGCGCTGCTGCTGGAGGGCAGGGTCGTCGGGCACGCCGGCGAGCTGCACCCGCGGGTCTGTGCCGCGTTCGGCCTGCCGGCCCGCAGCGTCGCTGCGGAGGTCGACGTCGATGCCCTGATCGGCGCGGCGGTGCACCTGCGTCCCGCCCCGCTCTTCTCCGCCTACCCGGTCGCGAAGGAGGACGTGGCGCTCGTGGTCGCCGACGACGTGCCGGCCGCGTCCGTCGAGGCCGCGCTCCGGGAGGGCGCGGGGGAGTTGCTGGAGTCGGTCCGGCTCTTCGACGTCTACACCGGTGACCAGGTCGCCGGGGGGCACAAGTCGCTGGCGTACGCGCTGCGGTTCCGCGCCGCGGACCGCACGCTGGCGGAGGGCGAGGCGGCCCGGGCGCGGGACGCTGCGGTGGCCCGCGCCGGCGAGCTGACCGGCGCCGTGCAGCGCTGAGTCCGCGACGACGCTAGGCTGGCGACGGCAACCCGCTTCACATGAATATGCAGCTCGATGTATAGTCATGCATATGACACAGGTTCGTGTTGCCGTCGCCGGAGCGAGTGGGTACGCCGGGGGTGAAGTCCTCCGCCTCCTGCTGGGCCACCCCGACGTCGAGATCGGCGCGCTGACCGCGGGAAGCAACGCCGGCCAGCGCCTCGGGCCGCTGCAGCCCCACCTGCTGCCGCTCGCCGACCGGGTGCTCGCACCGACCACCGTCGAGGTCCTCGCCGGTCACGACGTCGTGTTCCTGGGTCTTCCGCACGGGCAGTCCGCGGCCGTCGCCGAGCAGCTCGGCGACGACACCGTGGTGATCGACTGCGGCGCGGACTTCCGCCTCGAGGACGCCGAGGAGTGGGAGCGGTACTACGGCGGGGACCACGCCGGCACCTGGCCCTACGGCCTGCCCGAGCTCCCCGGTCGCCGCGAAGCGCTCCGCGGGTCCAAACGGGTCGCCGTCCCCGGTTGCTACCCGACCATCTCCTCGCTCACCATCGCCCCGGCCGTCGCGCACGGCATCGTCGAGCCCGACGTGGTCGTCGTCGCCGCCAGCGGCACCAGCGGAGCGGGGAAGGCGGCCAAGCCGCACCTGCTCGGCAGCGAGGTGATGGGCAACGCGACGGCGTACGGCGTCGGCGGCGTGCACCGGCACACCCCCGAGATCACCCAGAACCTCGGCCGGCTCACCGACAAGGACGTCGCCGTCAGCTTCACCCCGATGCTGGTGCCGATGGCGCGCGGCATCCTGGCGACTTGCTCGGCGCCGCTCGCGGGCACCTGGGCCACCGACGCGGCCCACGCCGTCTACGCCGAGGCCTACGAGGACGAGCCCTTCATCCACGTCCTCCCCGAGGGGCAGTGGCCCCAGACCCAGTCCGTGATCGGGTCCAACGCCGTCCAGATCCAGGTCGCCGTCGACCCGATCGCCGGTCGGCTGGTCGCGGTCGGCGCCATCGACAACCTGGCCAAGGGGACCGCCGGCGCCGCGGTGCAGTGCATGAACCTCGCCCTCGGCCTCCCCGAGGTCGCCGGCCTCAGCACCGTAGGAGTGGCACCGTGAACGAGAGCGCACCCAGCACCCAGCACCTGCTCCGGTATCCCGAGACCATCGCCGTGGTGCGGCTCGGGCCGGGCGCCGACGTCCCGGCCTGGGCCGAGTCCTCCTCGGTCTTCGCGGTCACCGCGACCGCCACCGAGACCACGGTGATCTGCGCCGGGCGGAACGTCCCCAAGAAGATGCCGCACCACAAGCCGCTCACCGGGTTCCGGATCGACGGCAGCCTCGATCTCGCCCGCAGCGGCGTGCTGATCTCGGTGCTGGCGCCCCTCGCCGAGGCGGGGATCGGCGTCTTCACCGTCTCGACGTACGACGGGGGCTGGGTCCTCGTGCCGTCGGCCGAGGCCGACGCCGCCGAGGAGGCGTGGCGACGAGCGGGGCACACCACCGCCGTCGCCACCCCCGCCTGACCTCCCGCACGAAGGAGCACCATGAGCATCACCCAGCCCAGCGGCTTCCGCGCCGCCGGCACCGCGATCGGCCTCAAGTCCACCGGCGCGAAGGACCTCGCGCTCGTCGTCAGCGACGGTCCTCGCTACGACTCGGCCTCCGTCTTCACCAGCAACCGTTGCAAGGCCAACCCCGTGCTGTGGAGCGAGCAGGTCGCGCGGGACGGCGTCGTCCGTGCCGTCGTCCTCAACTCCGGGGGCGCCAACTGCTACACCGGACCCGAGGGCTTCGGGACCACCCACGCGGTCGCCGAGCGTGTCGCCGAGCGGATCGGTGTCGGCGCCGGGGACGTGATCGTCTGCTCGACCGGGCTGATCGGCCTCACCAACGACCGGCAGCAGCTCCTCGACGGCGTCGACGCCCTGCACCCCCTGCTCTCCGACGACGGCGGCAACGACGCCGCCGAGGCGATCATGACCACCGACTCGGTGAGCAAGCAGGCCGTGCACCACGGCGACGGCTGGAGCATCGGTGCGATGGCCAAGGGCGCCGGCATGCTGGCACCCGCGCTGGCCACCATGCTCGTGGTGATCACCACCGACGCCGAGGTGCCGGCCGCCGACCTCGAGCGCGCGCTGCGCGCGGCGACCCGGGTCTCCTTCGACCGCCTCGACTCCGACGGCTGCCAGTCGACCAACGACACGGTCACCGTGCTCGCCAACGGCGCCAGCGGCGTCGCCCCGGACCTCGCCGACTTCACCGCCGGGCTCACCGAGGTGTGTGTGTCGCTGGCCAAGCAGCTGCTGGCCGACGCCGAGGGCGCCGACCACGAGATCGCCATCCTGACCCGCAACGCCGCCACCGAGGACGACGCGGTCGCGGTCGGACGCAGCGTCGCCCGCAGCAACCTGTTCAAGGCCGCCGTCTTCGGCAAGGACCCCAACTGGGGCCGGGTGCTGGCCTCGATCGGCACCACCGACGCCGCCTTCGACCCGGCCGACCTCGACGTCGCGATGAACGGCGTGTGGGTGTGCCGCAACTCGACGCCGGCCGAGGACCCCGCAGGCGTCGACCTCTCCGACCGGTCGGTGACGGTGACCATCGACCTCAAGGCCGGTGACGCCGAGGCGACCGTCTGGACCAACGACCTGACCCACGCCTACGTGCACGAGAACAGCGCGTACAGCTCCTGAATGCCGAGGCCCCACCGATGAACACCGAGAACCAGGACACCCCGGACCCGGCCCGGCCGGATCCCAAGAAGGCCGCCACCCTCGCCGGCGCCCTGCCGTGGCTGAAGGCCTACCACGGCAAGATCATCGTGGTGAAGTACGGCGGCAACGCGATGACGGACGAGACCCTGAAGCGGGCCTTCGCCGAGGACATCGCCTTCCTGCGCTTCGCCGGCTTCCGCCCGGTCGTGGTGCACGGCGGCGGCCCGCAGATCTCCCAGATGCTCGACCGGCTGGGCATCGAGTCCGAGTTCCGCGGCGGCCTGCGGGTGACCACTCCCGAGGCGATGGACGTGGTCCGGATGGTGCTGGTCGGCCAGGTGCAGCGCGAGCTCGTCGGCCTGATCAACGAGCACGGTCCGCTGGCGGTCGGCCAGTCCGGCGAGGACGCCGGTCTCTTCACCGCCGAGGCCACCGGCACCGTGGTGGACGGCGAGGAGGTCGATCTCGGCCTGGTCGGCGAGGTCAGCGAGGTGCGACCCGAGGCGGTGCTGGACCTGATCGAGGCGGGCCGGATCCCCGTGGTCTCCAGCGTGGCCCCCGACGTCGACGGCACGGTCCACAACGTCAACGCCGACGCCGCCGCGGCCGCGCTGGCCGTCGCGCTCGGTGCCGAGAAGCTCCTGGTGCTCACCGACGTCGAGGGGCTCTACCTCGACTGGCCCGACCCCGAGGAGGTCATCGGCGAGATCAGCCCGGAGGCCCTCGAGGTGATCCTCCCGACGCTGGCCAGCGGCATGATCCCGAAGATGGGTGCCTGCCTGCAGGCCGTGCGCGGTGGCGTGCAGCGCGCCACCGTGGTGGACGGACGCCAGCCCCACGCCGTACTGCTCGAGCTGTTCACCCACGAAGGTGTCGGCACCCAGGTGCTTCCCGGCGTGGAGACCAAGACGCGGAAGGCGCGTGACTCATGAGCAACCAGAGCTGGACGCAGCGCTACTCGGCCGCGCTGATGAACACCTTCGGACCGCCCAAGCTGGTGCTCGAGCGCGGCGAGGGCTGCCGGGTGTGGGACGTCGAGGGACGCAGCTACGTGGACTTCCTCGGCGGCATCGCGGTCAACACGCTCGGCCACGGCCACCCCGCCCTGGTCGGGGCGGTCACCGAGCAGCTGAACACCCTCGGCCACATCTCGAACTTCTTCGCGAGCACGCCGCAGATCGAGCTGGCCGAGCGGCTCCTGGCGATCACCGCCCCCGACGCCGACGGCCGGGTCTTCTTCTGCAACTCCGGTGCCGAGGCGAACGAGGCGGCCATCAAGCTCACCCGCCGGACCGGTCGGACCCATCTGGTCGCGATGGAGGACGCCTTCCACGGTCGCACCATGGGCAGTCTCGCGCTGACCTCCAAGGAGGCCTACCGCACCCCGTTCGAGCCACTGCCCGGCGACGTCACCTGGGTCCCGTACGGCGACGTCGACGCACTCGCCGCGGCGGTCACCGACGCGACGGCCGCGGTCGTCATCGAGCCCCTCCAGGGCGAGGCCGGCGTCAACGTGGCCTCCACCGAGTTCCTCACCGCGGCCCGTCGGATCGTCGACGAGCACGGCGCGCTGCTGTGGTTCGACGAGATCCAGAGCGGCATGGGCCGCACCGGGCGGTGGCTGGCCAGCCACGCGGCAGGGGTCGTTCCGGACATCGTCACCCTCGCCAAGGGTCTGGCCGGCGGGATCCCGATCGGGGCCTGCATCGGCTTCGGTGCCGCCGGGCAGCTCTTCGAGCCGGGCAACCACGGCACCACCTTCGGCGGCAACCCGGTCGCTGCGGCAGCCGCTCTCGCCGTGATCGAGACCATCGAGAAGGACGGCCTGCTCGACCACGCGGTGGCGATCGGTGAGCGGCTGCGTGCCGGGGTCGCCGCGGATGATCGTGTGACCGAGACCCGGGGGACCGGAGTGCTGGTGGGCCTGACCCTGACGGGTGTGCAGGCTCCCGCTGTGGTGGCCGCCGCCCAGGACGCCGGCTGGATCATCAACGCCACGGGGCCCGACCGGGTGCGTTTCGCGCCTCCGCTGGTCGTGTCGGTCGACGACGTCGACGCGTTCGTGGCCGCGTGGTCCTCGATCCTCGACACGGCCCAGGGGAGCGCCGCATGACCCGCCACCTGCTGCGCGACGACGACCTGACCCCCGCCGAGCAGGCGGAGATCCTCGGGCTGGCCGCCGCCATGAAGGCCGACCCGTTCGGCCTCCTCGACGGTGGCGTCGGCAAGCCGCTGGCCGGGCCGCACACCGTCGCGATGATCTTCGACAAGGCAACGCTGCGCACGCAGTCCTCCTTCGCCGCCGGCATCGCCGAACTGGGCGGCAACCCGCTCGCGGTGGACGGCATGCTGGCCGGCATCGGCAAGCGTGAGTCGGTGGCCGACGTGGCCCGGGTGCTCGGCCGCCAGGTCTCCGCGATCGTGTGGCGGACCTACCACCAGGCCGACCTCGAGGAGATGGCCGCGATGGCCGGCATCCCGGTGGTCAACGCGCTCACCGACGACTTCCACCCCTGCCAGCTCCTCGCCGACCTGCTCACCATCCAGGAGCACAAGGGCCGGCTGAGCGGGCTGCGCGTCGCGTTCCTCGGTGATGCCGCCTGCAACATGGGCAACTCGTGGGCTTTGGCCGGCGTCATGGCGGGGATGGAGGTGGTCTTCGGGTGTCCCGAGGGCTACGGGCCGGCCGAAGACGTGCTGGAGCGGGTCACCCACCTGCCCGGAGGAGGCGTCCGGGTCACCGACGACCCGATCGCGGCCTCCGAGGGCGCCGACGTGGTGGTGACCGACACCTGGGTGTCGATGGGTCGCGAGGACGAGGCCGAGGCGCGTCGCCGGGTCTTCGCGCCCTACGCCGTCACCGAGGACCTCCTCAAGCACGCGGATCCGGACGCGGTCGTGCTGCACTGCCTGCCGGCGTACCGCGGTTCCGAGATCTCCGCGGAGGTGCTCGAGGGGCCGCGCAGCCTCGTGTGGGACGAGGCGGAGAACCGTCGCCACGTCCAGAAGGCCGTGCTGGCGTGGTTGCACGAGCGGCGTGGGCGGTGACCACGATGTCCGAACGCGCGATCACGCCGGTCACCAAGAGCGCCCGCCAGCAGCTGATCATCGACCTCGTCGGCAGCCGCGAGATCCACTCGCAGCAGGAGCTGGCCGCGCTGCTCGCTGCGCGGGGTGTGCACGTCACCCAGGCCACCCTGAGCCGGGACCTGGTCGAGCTCGACGCTCTCAAGATCCGGCTCGCCTCCGGCGCGCTCGTCTACGCGGTGCCCGCCGAGGGCGGCGACCGGATCCCGATCGCCGCCGAGAGCGCGGCGGCCGCCAACCGGCTGTCCCGGCTGGCCTCCGAGCTGCTGGTCAGCGCCGAGGCCAGCGCCAACCTGGTGCTGCTCCGGACCCCGCCGGGGGCCGCGCAGTTCCTCGCCAGCGCGATCGACAAGGTCGAGTTCGGCGACATCCTGGGGACCATCGCCGGCGACGACACGGTCGTGGTGATCAGCCGCGACCCGGTCGGCGGCGAGTCCCTGGCCCACAAGTTCACCTCCCTTGCCGAAAGGAACGAAGTCAGTTGAGCAAGGTCCTGACCTCCCTGCCCACCGGAGAACGTGTCGGAATCGCCTTCTCCGGCGGCCTGGACACCTCCGTCGCCGTCGCCTGGATGCGCGACAAGGGCGCGGTGCCCTGCACCTACACCGCCGACATCGGTCAGTACGACGAGCCGGACATCTCCGGCGTTCCGGACCGTGCCCTGCAGTACGGCGCGGAGATCGCCCGCGCCGTCGACTGCCGCCTCCCCTGGTGGAGGAGGGCCTGGCGGCGCTGGCCTGCGGTGCCTTCCACATCCGCTCGGGCGGTCGTGCCTACTTCAACACCACCCCGCTCGGCCGTGCGGTGACCGGCACGATGCTGGTGCGCGCGATGCACGAGGACGACGTCAACATCTGGGGCGACGGGTCGACCTTCAAGGGCAACGACATCGAGCGCTTCTACCGCTACGGCCTGCTCGCCAACCCCGACCTGCGGATCTACAAGCCGTGGTTGGACGCCGAGTTCGTCACCGAGCTCGGCGGCCGGACCGAGATGAGCCAGTGGCTCACCGAGCACGGCCTGCCCTACCGGGACTCCGCCGAGAAGGCCTACTCGACCGACGCCAACATCTGGGGCGCCACCCACGAGGCCAAGACGCTGGAGCACCTCGACGTCTCGCTGGAGACGGTCGAGCCGATCATGGGCGTCAAGTTCTGGGACCCCAGCGTCGCCATCGAGACCGAGGACGTCACCATCGGCTTCGTCGCCGGCCGCCCGGTCTCCATCAACGGCAAGCGCTACGACGACGGCTCGTCCAACGACATGGTGGCCCTGGTGATGGAGGCCAACGCCATCGGCGGACGGCACGGACTGGGGATGAGCGACCAGATCGAGAACCGGATCATCGAGGCGAAGTCGCGCGGCATCTACGAGGCGCCGGCGATGGCGCTGCTCTGGATCGCCTACGAGCGGCTGCTCAACGCGATCCACAACGAGGACACCATCGCCAACTACCACCTCGAGGGACGCAAGCTCGGCCGGCTGCTCTACGAGGGCCGGTGGCTGGACCCGCAGGCGCTGATGCTGCGCGAGTCGATCCAGCGCTGGATCGCCTCGCTGGTCACCGGTGAGGTCACCGTGCGGCTGCGCCGGGGCGAGGACTACTCGATCCTGCGCACCGACGGGCCCACCTTCTCCTACCACCCGGAGAAGCTGTCGATGGAGCGCACCGAGAACGCCGCGTTCGGGCCGACGGACCGGATCGGCCAGTTGACCATGCGCAACCTCGACATCGCCGACTCGCGCTCCAAGCTCGAGCTCTACGCCAACCAGCCGCTCGACCAGGGCCAGGTCCTGGTCGAGAACGGCACGCTGTTCGGTGAGCTGCCCGCCGGCGGCTACGACCGGATCACCACGAATCCGGCCGCAGCGACGGTGGACAGCGAGGACGACGCCCTCGACGCGGCCGCGATGGAGTTCGGCGCCGACTGATCCCACTCGGGGTCCCAGCAGAAGATGACGGCGGCCGCCGGGCCGTGGACGAAGGAGCAGCGTGAGCACCGAGAGCACCAAGGGTGAGGGCACGAACACCGGAAAGCTGTGGGGCGGCCGGTTCGCCGGCGGTCCGTCGCCGGAGCTCGAGGCGCTGTCCCGCTCGACCCACTTCGACTGGCGGCTCGGCCGCTACGACATCGCCGGGTCGCACGCCCACGCCAAGGCGCTGGGTGCCGCGGGACTGCTGAGTCCCGCGGAGGAGGCCGAGCTGCACCGCGGTCTCTCCGTGCTGGAGGAGCGGTTCACCGACGGTTCCCTGCGACCCTCGCCGGGGGACGAGGACGTGCACGGAGCCCTCGAGCGGTTGCTGATCGAGGAGGTCGGACCGGAGGTCGGAGGCAAGCTGCGTGCCGGCCGCTCGCGCAACGACCAGATCGCGACGCTCTTCCGCAGCTACCTGCTGGACCATGCGGCGGCGATCTCCGAACTGGTGCTGGACCTGGTCCAGGCGCTCGCCGTGCAGGCGGAGGCACACCTGGGGGAGGAGCCGGCGATCATGCCGGGGCGCACCCACCTTCAGCACGCGCAGCCCGTGCTCCTCTCGCACCACCTCCTCGCCCACGCCTGGCCGCTGCTGCGTGACGTCGGTCGGCTCGCCGACTGGCGGCGGCGGGTGGAGTGCGACTCGCCGTACGGCTCCGGTGCGCTGGCCGGCCAGAGCCTCGGCCTCGATCCCGAGCTCGTCGCCGGTGAGCTCGGCTTCACCGGCTCGACGGCGAACTCGATCGACGGGACGGCCTCGCGCGACTTCGTCGCCGAGTTCGCCTTCGTGACCGCGCAGATCGGAGTGGACGTCAGCCGGATCGCAGAGGAGGTGATCGTGTGGGCGACCAAGGAGTTCGACTTCGTGACGCTGCACGACTCCTGGTCGACCGGCTCGAGCATCATGCCGCAGAAGAAGAACCCCGACATCGCCGAGCTGGCCCGGGGCAAGACCGGACGACTGGTCGGCAACCTGACCGCGGTGCTGACCACCCTCAAGGCGCTTCCGCTCGCCTACAACCGCGATCTCCAGGAGGACAAGGAGCCGGTCTTCGACTCCGTGGACACGCTGGAGGTGCTGCTGCCCGCGTTCACCGGTCAGATCGCGACCCTGGTGTTCAACACCGCTCGGATGGCCGAGCTGGCCCCGCAGGGCTTCTCGTTGGCGACCGACATCGCCGAGTGGCTGGTCCGGCAAGGGGTGCCCTTCCGGGTGGCGCACGAGGTGGCCGGCAGCTGCGTGCGCCGGTGCGAGGAGCTCGGCATCGAGCTCGACGAGCTCACCGACCAGCAGTTCGCGGAGATCTCCGAGCACCTGAGCCCCGCGGTTCGCGACGTCCTCACCGTGCGCGGGTCGGTGGACTCGCGCGACGGCCGCGGAGGTACGGCGCCCATCCGTGTTCGCGAGCAGCTCGCTGACCTGCGTGAACGCGCTGCGGGCCACCGTTCGGCCGGATGAGGGACACCCCGATTTGGCACGCCTGAAACGGTGCCGTAATGTTCTCTCCGTCGCGGCAAGCGGCAAGGCCCCGAAGGGAAACCCCGGGGCCTGATGCTTGCCAGGACGGTCCGCTCGGCGGACCTCCGGATTCGGCCGACAAGGCGAGTTGACGGAGGGAAGCGGAAGGACTAACGTTTCACAGGTTGCCCCGCCAAAGGGCGCCGGGTCACCGGCGACACCAGGCTGGTGCGTGTGATGTTTGAGAACTCAACAGTGTGTCATGCAAGTTATGGTTTGTTGTGAATTTTGTTTGTGCGCGCCTGCCGGCTTTTGGTTGGTGGGTGTGTGGTTTTCGGCAGATCGATGATTGATGTTTTTGTCAGTTGTTGTGTTGCTGGGTATCGAGTTTTCTTATGGAGAGTTTGATCCTGGCTCAGGACGAACGCTGGCGGCGTGCTTAACACATGCAAGTCGAGCGGAAAGGCCCTTTCGGGGGTACTCGAGCGGCGAACGGGTGAGTAACACGTGAGTAATCTGCCTCTGGCTCTGGGATAGCTTCGGGAAACCGAAATTAATACCGGATATGACAGCTCCCTGCATGGGGTGGTTGTGGAAAGTTTTTTCGGCCAGGGATGTGCTCGCGGCCTATCAGCTTGTTGGTGGGGTAATGGCCTACCAAGGCTTTGACGG